>JAJYKN010000308.1 GCA_021788515.1 Nitrospirota bacterium
TCACTACATTCACCCGGGACCGATAATGGCAGAGTACGACTTTCATGAAGGGCTGTCGCGCGTGGTCTCACAGCTTACCGCTGCTGTGATGAATACGAGCCTCTATTCCCCGACCCATCCGCAAGTGGCGCAGTATATCGACAAGGCGAATATTGTCCTGGCGGAAATACTGCAGCACAAGCCGGAGGTCACGCTTCTCCTTATCGGCGACGACCTCGTTGCCGAGAACCGGCAGCTCGTTTCAACGGGGGCTGCGTCCTATGTGACGAATTTTACGCGGATCCTGAAGAAAAAAGCGATCGAACGCATCACTTTCGTCGCGGGCCTGCCGAAGGACGAACTCCAGGGGCTGATTCAGGACCTCGCCTCTTCCGATGCCGCGTCGGTCCGGTCCACGACGTTCGTTAAACTCGGCAAGGTGGAACTCAGGATCAAGAAACAGGATGAACAGGAGACGCTGGCAAGCATGATTGCCGCCGCCCCCGAGGAGTCGCAGGAGGTGTTTCAGGAGCTGCTGTCCCTGACCGAGTCGGAACTCAATGAATTAAAAGAACTGTACTTGCGGGCCAAGCGGCACAAGAAAATCGACGTCCGCAGCGTGGACGACATGGTCATGGGTTTCGTTAAAGGTTTTCGGCAGGAGATGAACCCCTTAAGTCTTCTGGCCTCGCTCAAGTCCGTGAACGAATATACCTTTACCCATGTGACGAATGTGTGCATCCTGACCATGAGCCTGGCGGAGTATGTGGGCTTCACGGGCGAGCACCTGCACAGGATCGGCGTCGCCTCGCTCCTGCACGACATCGGAAAGATCTTTATCCCCGACGAGGTCCTGAGCAAGCCCGGCATGCTGACCCCGGCGGAACGCAAGATGGTCGAGACGCACACGGTGAAAGGCGCCCGGTATCTCATGGGCGTCGAGGGGGTGCCGAAACTGGCGGTCCTCGCGGCCTTGGAGCACCACCAGAAATTCGACGGGAACGGGTACCCGTCCATCAAGGGAGGCTGGACGCCGAATATTACGAGCCAGCTGATCTCCGTCGCCGACGTGTTCGACGCCATGAGAAGCAAGCGGTCCTATCAGGAGTCTCATTCGCTGGAAAAGATCGAGGGAGTGTTGACAAAGGGGAAAGGCACGTCGTTTAACCCGATACTGGTCGATTACTTTCTGAAGATGATACGAAGGTGAGAATTCGCCTGCCCCCAGCGTCTGTGAGTGCGTCAGCGCGAATGCAGGGGGTTCATAGTTCGGAGTTCAAAGTTCAACGTTCGAGGTACTATGCTGTATCCTGAACTCTGAACCTTGTAACTTGAACTGGATTACTTACCACGAATACGCCACTTCCGCTTCCACCTGGTCATTTCTCGCATACCTGCCGAAAAGCGATTGCGACGGGCCGTGGAGGTTCATTGCTGTGACGCTCATTTTCCAAAAATCTGAAAACACATATGAGGCGTTTGCCTTTGTCATGGCATCCCCGTGCTCGGGATTGTAGGCCAAGTTTACGTTTGTTTCGATCTTCTGGTTCATCCATCCGATCTTCACATTGGCCCAGAGCAGGGTTTCCGCGTTCTTTTCATACAACTGAGCAGTGTTGCCCAGGATGAGCGTCTGCTGGACCTGAATGGTCAACAGCGCGTCTTCGAATAAGCGGTAGTCCGCGCCGACTCCGTAATCGATCGTGTTGTGCTTTTCTTCGATCGGATTTAACGGGTGGATTCCCGGCGACGGTACTGTTGGATAGCCCCAGAGAGAGCGATTGATATCAAGATAGCGATTCAGGGTGTAGGCGGCCTCTGCCCGAAGGCTCAAGTCGCCTTTGACTGCTGCTGCATCCATGCCGATAACGTCGATCTTGTGAAAGTCGGGAACGTGGCCGGGGTCGATCACGACCTTCGCGCCCTGCGGGATGATTGTGAGGGCCGTTGTCTTAAACACAGGGCGCGGATCATATCCATGGAACAGGTTCAATGCCCATTCAATGTCTCCGCTGTGTTTTACGCGAAGGCCGACGGTGCTGTTTCCAATCGTATGACCGGGAAGGTCCGGTTCCCGCGGCATGATCTCCGCGTTCGGGACGGCCTCTGCGATCGCGCCCGCGAGTGATGCGCCTTGCCAGCGTTCAGTCGGCAGGGGAAGCCGGTAGGGGACGAACACCGGGACCCAAACGGCATCATAGGTCCAGTCGTTACTATTCACGGTTGCGGAAAGCGAGGGGACCCCGATCTTCCTGTCTTCGAGCGGCTTGACCAGAAACTGCGTATAGTCCCAGGGATTGAGCAGGTCGTTCGGCGGGTACTCGTCAAGCCGGCCCCAGGCAAAGCGCTGGATGCCCGCCCGGAGGTCGAGAGCGCCTGAGGAATGAGTGACGTAAAATTCCTTAAACTCAAGAAAAGGCGAATTGCTTTGATAAACTTGATCGTAATTCTTGAAGAGCGAATGGTCGCGAGGCGGTCTTTTGACTGTGCCATCCCATCCGCCCTCAAGCCAGGAATGAAAGCGCCACGCCGGGTTTGCGCTGTCGAGTTTCAGCCTGCCGGTCAGGCTCGGGTCTTCCTGTACGCTGTCTTTTTCGAGCCTGTCCACGCCCCGCAGGTTCAAAGAACCTGAGAAAGAGGTTCCCTCGTCGGCAAAGGAAGGGGAAACAGATGCGAGGAGGCAAAGAAGACAGAAGGCAGAAGACAGATGGCAGAGAAGTCCTACGGATTTTATAATTTTCCTGGCGCTCCGAGCCCATTCGCGGCAAATGGGTTCAATCCGCAATCCGAAATTCGCAATCCGCAATGGAATCATTTCCCCGCCCGCTCCAGAGACCGCTGCGTAAAGAGCTCATCGGAAAAATGCGTATGGTACTGGATGCTCTGGATCGTGAGCTCTGTCCGATGATTGGTTTTTCTGTTCTCCATCCTGCTCTGGAACGGCGTGGGGATGTTGTCGATCATCCGGACGTCCTGAAAAACTCCTGAGCGGTAGATCTCATTGTCCTGGTAATAGTCGATCTTGAACTGGACCCAAAGGTCCTTTGCCACCCAGGCGACATACTTCGTATACTTCCTGTGCGTCTTCGGAGTCACTTCGACCACATAGCACGGTTTCCCGTCCACATTCTCCTCTTTCAGAATGCTGAACTTGAAATCATCGAGGTTCGGCGGGCCGGTGAAATCATCGTAGGAAAGATCGGACCCGAAGAAGGAATCGTCCTGCGAATTCGTCGCGATCCGCCGCACGCGTTTGTACTCAGGGAAGTAGGCCCAGAGATCACGATCGGAAAACGTACGCGCGTGAACCAGGAAACCGACGTTTTTGAGGTCCGGCGGGCTCTTGAAGACGGCAAGCGCCTTGTACCCATCGGGGCCGGATTTTTTGCTGTAGGACGTGAGCGCACGGGTGCGTTTTCCGCCGCCCCTGTCGAACAGGACCATCGTCATCTCGATCTTATGA
>JAJYKN010000309.1 GCA_021788515.1 Nitrospirota bacterium
TGAGAGCAAAAGCCATTTCAACGGGATCCATGTGGAAACCGTCGCGCTCCTTCAGGGGAAACGCCACGACCTCCGCTCCGGCTGCTTCCGCAGCCGCGGCATACTCGGAGAAGGTCGGCACAGGGACCAACACTTTCCTGGGCCGGAACACCCGCGGAATAAGGTGAAGGAGCGCATTGGAACCGTTGCCGCACATCACCTGCTCCGGTTTAATGCCGAAATACCTGGCAATGGCCCGCCTGAGTTCGGCCATGTCCGGATCAGGGTAGCGGCCGACAAGGGAGAGCGCTTTTTTTGCAGCCCGCTTCGCCTGAGATGAGGGGCCGAGCGGATTTACATTCGAGCTGAAATCAATGATTTTATCACGATCAAGTCCATAGTGCTGAGCAGCCTGGTAAATATTCCCGCCGTGGATCCTCGCGGTATTTTTGGCAATATCGCCGCTGTTCAGGCGGTTGTCGATAGAGACTTCTGAATTCTGCACGCAATCGCTCCTGTCAATAGCTGAAATAACAAGCCCCTCGCGTCAGTCCTGTCCCCAGGGGAGAGGAAGCAGCGAGGGGTAGTGGTACGCTCCTGATGTTAAAGCTCCGCAGCCAAATCGGGGAACCGCTCTTCTATGAAGCTCTCCGCGGTTTTTCTCGCCAGCATCGCCGTCGGCTGCTGCATGACGAGCGACGCCAGTTCCACGGCATCCTGCATCCGGACCGACCGGACAACCCGTTTTACCCAGGGGATCGATGCCACGTTCATGCTCAAGTGCCGGAAACCCATGCCGAGCAGGATCGCGGCATACAACGGGTCTCCGGCCATCTCTCCGCACATGGCCAGCGGGATATTGGCCTGCCGGGCCGCTTCCGACACACGGTGCAGCAAGCGAAGCACGGCCGGGTCAAGCGGTTCATACATGTACGCCACGTGCTCGTTCTGGCGGTCGATCGCCAGGGTATATTGGATCAGGTCATTTGTCCCTACGCTGAAGAAATCCACTTCCTTGGCGAGGAGATCGGCGATCATCGCCGCGGATGGGATCTCGATCATCACGCCGACCTGCAGATTTTCCAGAAAGGCCTTGCCCTCGGCGCGAAGCTCGGACTTTACCTCGTCGAGCAGTTTCTTTGTCTCACGGAGTTCCGTGAGGCCGGAGACCATGGGGATCAGAATCTTGACATTGCCGTGCACGGCCGCACGGAGAATACCGCGAAGCTGCGTCTTGAAAACATCGCGTTTCTGCAGGCAATAACGGATCGCCCGCAACCCGAGCGCGGGGTTTGCCTCCAGCTCGAATTCACCGGGGAACCCGACCTTGTCCCCGCCCACATCAAGCGTCCTGATGACCACTTCGTGGGGCGCTGCCCGCTCCGCCACGTGGCGATAGGCAGTGTAATGCTCATCTTCCGTCGGCAGCGTCTGCCGGTTCAAGAAAAGGAATTCCGTGCGGTAGAGTCCGATCCCGGCGCCGCCGTGTTCCGCCGTGGACATTGCTTCCTCGGGGAGCTCAATGTTGCCTTGCAATTCGATGACATGTCCGTCAAGGGTTTCGGCGGGAAGCTTTTTGAGCTTTTCCAGCTCCTGCTCGAAATACTTGTACTTGCGCTGCTTCTGCAGGTAGTCGAGGAAGGTCTCTTCATCAGGGTCGACAATCACCACACCGTGGATCCCGTCCAGGATGACCACGTCGCCGGTCTTGACGGCTGCGGTGATGTTCTCGAGGCCCACTGCCGCCGGGATGCCGAGTGAACGGGCGAGGATGGCCGTATGAGACGTCCTGCTGCCAGCGTCGGTGGCGAAGCCGAGGATCTTATCCTTCCGCATCACGAGCGTATCAGTGGGAGCGAGATCGTGGGCGATGATGATAGCCTCTTCCTGGATGTCCGTCAGGCTCTCCTGTTTGTGGCCGACGAGGTTCCTGAGCACGCGCTCGCCTACCTGCTCCACATCGTGTTTGCGTTCGCGGAGATACTCGTCCTCAATTGAATCGAACTTGAGCCCGATGGCACCGATGGTCTCTTTGAGGGCGCCTTCCGCGTTCAGGAAGGATTCCTTGATCCGCTTGACGGTCCCGTCAACGAGCATCTTGTCCTCAAGCAGCATGATATGGGTTTCGAGGATGTAGAGGTGCGACTTCCCCAGTCCCTTGCTGATCCGCTTCCTGAGGTCCTCCAGTTGGGCGCGGGAAAGCTCCACGGCCTTTTTGAACCGCGCGACCTCGTCCTTGACGCTGACGTCTTCGATCCGCCGTCCCGCAACAACGATCTTGCGGCGGTCGAGCAAATAGGCCCGTCCGATCACGATTCCCGGCGAGGCGACGATCCCTCTGTATATTTTTTCGTGCATAATGATTTTCCCGTCAGTATCTTTAGCGCCACAGAGTCCAGGACAGTGAACTCTGTACTCTCAGTCTATTCCTTTTCCCCAAACTTGTCGGCAAACAGCTTCTGGAGCCCGGCAACGGCCTGGTCCTCATCGTCCCCCTGTGTGACCAGAAGAACATTACTCCCCTTTGCGGCGGCAAGCATCATGATCCCCATAATGCTCTTGCCGTCCACCTCCAAACCGTCCTTGCTGAAGGTAATTTTGGACGAGTATGCGTTCGCAGTCTTGACAATCTGTGCGGCTGCCCGGGCGTGGAGGCCCAGTTTATTTTCGATTAACAGCTCTTTTTCTTTCATTAAACCACTCCTGCATAGGCCAGAGCTAAACACAAGAGTGCCAGCCCGAACATAAGTTTTATGGGAGAGCCGCCCCTCCGCAGCACGAAAACCAGGGCAAACGTCAGGACAAGTCCGGCCACCGCCGTCACAACACCGGGAACAGGGACGTGAAACCTGAATTCAGGTCTCCATGACGGCAACATCCCGATCATTCCCCCAAGGACCGTTAGTGACATGATCTTGAACCGCTTGGCCCACCTCGTGAGGTTGTATCGGGCCAAAAGCATCGCTGCATCGCCGCCGCTCTGGTAGCCCCAGTACAGCATCCCTATTCTGAGGCCGACGTGCCAGATATTATAGAGCGCCAAAAACAGAAGGGGCGCCCACCATACTCCCGTCAACAAAACCGCGGTGGCAATAAGTGCGGTCAGGGGTCTGAGCGCTCCCCAGAAAAAACTGTCGCCCATCGCTCCGAGCGGCGCCATCAAGGCCGTTTTCAGGCCTGACACATCCGCCGCGGCATTCACGCCTGTTGCGCGGTCTTCTTCGAGCCGCATGATTGCCCCCAGAATGAACGAAGCGCAGTACGGCTGCGTGTTGAAATACTCCAAATGGACCTTCAGCCGCTCTTCATATTCATTCCGGTCCGGATAAAGCTTTCGGAGCACCGGTTCGACACTTGACTTCCTCTGAAAGCTCGTCTTGCGAATCGAGGGTTAAACGCGAGAACCCTTGTTGCGGAGCGGGGTGATCAACCGTTGCGATGGCGGTCGAATTCAAC
>JAJYKN010000310.1 GCA_021788515.1 Nitrospirota bacterium
TTGAACCGCGTCCTGCGGTAGTTATGGCCGGTCATGACCGTCATGTCCTGGAGGTGGCACTCGCCGCCCTCGTCGCAGACCGGGCAGTCGTGGGGATGGTTGAGCATGAGCCATTCGACGACGTTTGAACGGAAAGCCTTTGCCTCGGCGTCGTTCACCGAGATGTGCAAACCCTCGGCCACCGGCGTCATGCAGGACATCACGATCCTGCCGCGCGTGTCCTTGTCGTCTTTGAACTGCTTTACCGCGCACTGACGGCAGGCGCCCACGGAGTGCATGGCCGGGTGCCAGCAGAAGTAGGGAAGATCGAAGCCCAGGGACAGGCAGGCCTGCAGGAGGTTCTGGCCTTCCTTTACCTGGTGCGGTTTATTGTCGATGAAGATCGTGATCATATTATGCTGGTATCAGCCACTGAGACACGGAGGCTCAGAGTGGCAACCGAAAATGGTAAAGAATGAATTTAGAATTCGTTAAATTCATTATGAGTGAATCTTTTGCCCTGTTTTCCTCTGTGTCCTCAGCGGTAAATTGGTTTTGTGCTTTGCTCCGTGTCTCAGTGCCTCTGTGGCCGAAGCTCATTTCCACGGGCACTTCTTATCCCGAAGATGCCTCTTAAAATCCTCCCGGAAATATTTTATCGCGCTCTGGAGCGGCTCGACCGCTCCGGGGGCCAAGGCGCAGAACGTGTTCCCGGGGCCGAGCAATTTGCAATGCTGTTCGAGGATCTCGATGTCTCCCGGCTGGCCGGTGCCTTCTTCAATTGAGCGAAGGATCTTTTCGAGCCACGGCAAACCGTCGCGGCAGGGCGTGCACCAGCCGCAGGACTCCCGCGCAAAGAACTTTATCAAATTATGCACGAACCCGATCGGGCAGGTCTTGTCATCGAGCACGATCATGGTCCCGGTGCCGAGGCGGCTGCCTGCCTTTGCAACGGAATCATAGTCCATTTTTACATCAAGATGATCGGAGGTGAGGAAATCGGTCGATGCACCGCCCGGTAGTACGCCGCGAAATGCATATCCGTCCTGCATGCCGCCTGCGTGCTCTTCAATGAGTTCGCGCACGGTCACGCCCATGGGAAGCTCCCATATGGCGGGTTTTTTTACCCGGCCGGACACGCCGTACAGCTTTGTGCCTGCGTCATTGCTTCTGCTTAAGTCCTTGAACCAGTCAGGGCCGTTGTTGATGATATGCGGGATGTTTGCGACAGTCTCTGCATTATTCACGATCGTAGGTCTTCCGAAAAGCCCGCTTACCTGGGGAAAGGGAGGCTTGGCGCGCGGTGTTGCACGTTTTCCTTCCAAAGCATTCAGGAGCGCAGTCTCCTCCCCGCAGATGTAGCGGCCTGCGCTGCCGTGAATTCGCAGTTCAAGGTTGTATCCAGTGCCGAGTATGTTCTTCCCGAGGTAGTTGTTCGCATAGGCTTCTTTGATCGCCTGCTCCAGGCGCTTGATTGCGAGCTTATAAGCCCACCTGACGAAAATAAAAGCCTGTTCCGCTTCAATCGCGTAGGCGCTTGCGATCACTCCTTCGATGATCTGATGGGGATCGCCTTCGAGCAGCAGGCGGTCCTTGAAGGTACCGGGTTCCATTTCATCCGCATTCACGACAAAGTACTTCGGACGCCGCGCATCAGGGCCCATCGGCACAAAGCTCCATTTCATGCCTGTGGAGAAGCCCGCGCCGCCGCGGCCGCGCAGGTTCGACGATTTCACGATGTTCTGTACGTCCTGGGGCGGCATGGCAAGGGCCTTGCGCACGGACTGGTAGCCGCCCGTTTTCTCATACTCTTTGAGCGAAAGCGGTTCCGCGGTGGAACGGATATTTTTTGTGAGTGGTTGCTCCATGTTTATGAGTCCTGGACACTGAGGGGCACTGATTTTCTATGATAAAACCTGAAAAGAACCTTTCTGTAATCAGTGTTAATCATAAACAATCAGTGTTCCTCAGTGTCAAATCATTTGTATTGCTCCAGTATCTCTTCCATCATCTCCGCTGTTACCGGTCCGTACAAATCTTCATCCACCATCATTGCCGGCGCGCGGTCACATGCGCCGAGGCACGAGATGGGAAGCAGGGTAAACCGTTTGTCCTCGGTCGTCTCGCCGAAGGCGATGCCGAGCCTGTTTTTGATTACATCCAGAAGCGGGTTATATCCCATGACGAAGCAACTGATGCTGTCGCAAACGAGGATCACGTGCCGTCCAACGGGCCGCCGGAAGATAAAGCTGTAAAAGGTCGCTACCGCATCAAGCTCCTCAGGTGTCATGTCGAGCATTGATGCCACGTCTTTTACGGCTTCGTCCGACACCCAGCCCCGGTGGCGCTGAATGATGTTCAGCGCATCCACGGATGCGGAGGCCTTTGTAACGGCGTGAGCGAGTTCTGTGTTGATTTCCTGCAGTTCTTTTTCTGAAAGCATTTTCCTCTTACTCTGAACTATGCCCCCCTGCACTTGCGCGAATGCACTCGTGAACGCGGGGGAAAGCTTTGAACATTGAACTCAGTTTTATCTATCCAAATCCGCCAGGATGAAATCAATGCTCCCGATGATCGCGAGCAGATCGGCGATCATCAGTCCCTTGCTTATTTTCGGCACCATCTGGAGATGGGGGAACGAAGGGGTCCGGATGCGCGTCCGGTACGACACCGTGCTTCCGTCGCTCACCAGATAGTACCCGTTGTTCCCTTTGGTCGCTTCGATTCCCATGAACGCTTCGCCCGCCGGAATAACCGGCCCCCAGCTGACGCTCAGAAAATGATTGATCAATGTCTCGATATCGTGCATAGTTCGTTCTTTTCGCGGCGGCGTCGCGAGAGGATGGTCGGATTTGTAGGGGCCGGAGGGCATGTTGTTGACGCATTGCTCGATAATGCGAAGGCTCTGGCGGATCTCTTCCACGCGCACCACGCCGCGATCGTACGAGTCGCCGTGGATTGCAGTGGGGATGTCGAACTCGAAGTTCTCATACCCCGAGTAGGGACGTTTCTTGCGTAAATCCCATTCAAAGCCGCAGGCCCTGAGGCCCGGCCCGGTCACGCCCCAGTCGATGGCTTCATCGAGTGTGTATTTGCCGACTCCGACGGTGCGGGCTTTGAAGATGCTGTTTCGCATGACGATGGCATCATACTCCTTGAGCCGGGGAGGCAGGTACTTCAGAAAATTTCTGACGAGGCCGTCCCATCCCCTGGGCAGGTCCTGGGACACGCCGCCGATCCGAAACCATTCCGGGTGCATGCGTCCGCCGCAAACCGCTTCGATGATGTCGAACACGCGTTCGCGGTCCGTGAACATGTAGAATACGGGAGAAAGAGAGCCCACGTCCTGGGCAAAGGTGCCGTACCAGACCAGATGGCTGGCGATGCGGAAGAGCTCGGCCAGCATTACGCGGATCGTCTTCGCCCGCTCCGGCGCCTCGATGCCGGCAAGCTTCT
>JAJYKN010000311.1 GCA_021788515.1 Nitrospirota bacterium
CGCACGCTGAACCGGCACTACCGCGGCATGGACCGGACCACCGACGTGCTCTCCTTCGCCCTGCGTGAGGGGCCCTTCGCGGATTTGCAGCCGGAGCTCCTCGGCGACATCGTCATATCCGTTCCTGTTGCCGAACGGCAGGCACGCGAACGGGGTCATTCGCTCGGGCGCGAGATCGAGTTCCTGCTTGTCCACGGGCTGCTCCACCTGCTGGGGTACGACCATGAGCGCGGCCCGGCCCAGGCCCGGAAGATGCGACGGATGGAATCGCTGCTGATGAAAAGGACCGCAGAATGAAACCGACAACCTGGACCGAGAGCGCCAACCTCGCAATCGAGGGGATCATCTATTCCGTCAAGACGCAGCGGCACATGCGCTACCATCTCTACGCAGCGCTCGCTGCCCTTGTCCTGAGCCTGGTCCTGAATATTTCCCGGACCGAGTTCATCCTGCTCTGCATGGCGATCGTGCTGGTCCTCACGATGGAAATGCTGAATACGGCCATCGAGACGACGGTGGACATGATCTCCGTGGAATACCATCCCCTGGCGAAAATCGCCAAGGACATCGCTGCCGGCGTGGTATTGATCGCATCGATCGGAGCTCTTACTCTCGGCTATCTCATCCTGTACCCCGCGCTCAAAAACACGGTTCTGTACGGCCACTGGCATATCCGGAAAGCGCCGCACGATGTCATTGCCTTCGTTTCCCTCGCGGTCGTGATTATCCTGGTGATCATCATCAAGGCGTTTGTCGGCAAAGGTGAACCACTCAGAGGCGGCATGCCGAGCGGCCACGCCGCAGTATCCTTCTCGATCTGGGCTGCTGCGTTCTTTCTCGCGGATTCGCCCGCAATCATCATCCTGACTTTTGTGCTTGCCGTCATGGTCAGTTGGAGCAGGTGGCAATTTGGAATCCACAAGCCTCTGGAGGTTCTGGCCGGGGCACTGATCGGCTCAAGCGTTACGTTCCTGTTCTTTATGATTTTCAGCTGATGAAGCGCGGATTCGGGAGAGGCGAAAGCCCTGCCGGGGGAGGTACGGTTGATCCAGCAGATCCTCGATGATCTGATAGCATCGGTTCAAGGCGCCCGGGCGGTCATATTTCTGGACAATGAGGGAGAAACAATCTCCCAGTCCGGCGCTTATGACGGTGATTTGAAGCTGTTGGGCGCGTGGAAAGAGATCCATCTGGACCATATCCGGGAGATTACGGAACGGCTCGGGCTGGGGACCATTAATGCGGTGCTTTTTTCGCTCGATGAGGGGAATGAGCTCATTGTGCCCGTATCAGGCGATTACTGCCTTCTGCTTTTTTTGTCAACCTTTGCAAACATTCAGGACGCCATGGCCGGTCTACGGACGGCCGTTAAACGTTTGCAGAAAGACATCGAGTAAAGCTCTTAGAGCTGATCGAACGTCCCTAATTTCCTGAATTTCTCATACCGGAGTTTCACCAGCTCATCCGGTTCCATGCTCCTCACTTCACCGAGGTTTCTGGTGATCGCTTCCTTCAGCAGTTCCGAGGCCCGCCGCGGATCGCGGTGAGCGCCGCCGATCGGTTCTTCCACCACCTCATCTATGACCTTCATCTGAAAGAGGTCCTGTGCCGTGAGCTTGAGCAGCTCAGCTGCTTCGCTCGCTTTGGCGCCGTTGTTCCAGAGGATCGCCGCGCACCCTTCGGGTGAGATGACCGAATAGGTGGCATGTTCGAGCATCATCACGCGGTCCGCGATGCCGAGGGCAAGCGCGCCGCCGCTCCCGCCTTCGCCGATCACCACGGTCACGATGGGGATCTTGAGCATCGACATGACATAAAGGTTCCGGGCGATCGATTCGCCCTGGCCGCGCTCTTCAGCCCCGATGCCGGGATAGGCGCCCTGCGTGTCGATGAAGGTGATGAGCGGCCGGTTGAATTTCTCAGCGAATCGCATGAGCCGGAGCGCTTTCCGGTACCCTTCGGGGTTCGGCTGGCCGAAATTGCGGATCACGCGCTCTTTTGTGGTCCTGCCTTTTTGATGGCCGATAACCACCACGGGTGCGCCGTCGAGTTTGGCCATGCCGCAGACAATGGCGGGGTCGTCTGCAAACGCCCGGTCGCCGTGCATCTCAACAAAATCGGTCATCATGGCTTCGATATAATCAAGGGTATAAGGACGGTTCGCGTGGCGGGAAATCTGGACCTTCTGCCACGGCGACAGCTTTGAATAGATCTCTGCCAGCAACTGGTCCGATTTCTTCTGAAGTTTCAGGATTTCTTCTTCGAGGTCGATGCCGCCATTGGACGTAAAGAGCGTCAGTTCCTCGATCTTCTTTTCAAGCTCGGCAATCGGTTTTTCAAACTCAAGGTATTCTTGGGGCAAGACGTACTCCTCGTGTCATCGATACGCAGAAACAGATATGCCGCTCATAATGACGCGGCAAAAGGCATGAGGCTCTGTTATGATGTGGGCTATTATCTGATATTAAGGCGTTATTGTCAAGGATTTGTTGTTCTTCCGGCGCACGAGTGGTGAAAGACGCGTGGATTTTCATGACAAAACGGATCGATATCAGCTTCTCGCCAGGTTATCGTGGTCACCAGTGGGATTAAACCGTTTTTCGAAAAATCTGCGTCTCCTCAAGAGGCATAAGCTGATGAAACAGGCATGACTCACGCTTTTAGAACCCCTGGGTATGGAGCGGGTCGGTCGTCTTGCTTAATATAAAATAAAGCTGATCGATGTACGCGTGAGCTTCGTCACCATCTGAACTGTGAGCTGTTCAGAAAAGAATACGGTGTTGCCGGATGATCTGCATGATTATAAATCCATGGTAAAAGTCGGTGAAATCGCTAACGGAAAAGGGGAGGGCGTCAGAAATATATTCTGTTATAATGTTAATAGAGCATGCAGGCGAGTTGCTGAGAGGAGGATACCATGACTGTTCTCGACTATATTGAGGTACAAAACCGTAAAATTGCCATAGATGGAGACGGATACCTCGTGAACTATGATGACTGGAATGAATCCGTTGCCGACGCACTGGCGGAGCGAGAAAACATTGGCAAGATCACTGATGAGAAACTTGCAATATTGAAATTCATACGATGGTATTACAAGGAATATAATTTTTTCCCGATGCTGAGCGCCGTTTGTAAGAACGTGCATAAGCCGAAAACCTGTTTGCAGGAAGAGTTTTACAATCCCCTGGTGGCTTGGAAACTTGGTGGACTCCCTCACCCTGAGGAACCTTTGATCAGCCTGCTTGAAGCTGGTCAGTCGCCGGGGTAGTGGAGGAAAGCTCTCGCATTTGACGGAAGACGCTATCACTGCTTCTTCGGTTTTCTCTGATCGTAAAAAGCGCTTTCTCCTGATCGTTGACAGCGATGTGAACCAACTTTTCTACGTAGCCATGCTTCTCCAGACGTTTTAGGGCAAG
>JAJYKN010000312.1 GCA_021788515.1 Nitrospirota bacterium
TGGTCATGACTACCGTCGTTTGTCTCGGGATGGAAATTGCCGCCAAAGCATGGATTGAGGATTGGAACCGGCTTCGCAAAGGTAAAGATGCAATCAACAAGATCGAAGCCATTGAGCTTCGCACTGATCCGAAGTACGGCAAGTTCATGAAACACGAGCCCGCGAAAGCAAAGGTCAAAATTTCCCGCAAGAAGGACACGATTTCCGTCGAGATAGAAGACTTCATTTCGCCAACCATCATTGAACGGCTGGCACAACAAGCGGGACTCTTAAAACCAAAAATAGACGATTGGCGCGCCATGGTGGACTGCGTGATGATCGATACTGCCTATGACGGCAAAGTGTTCAACGTGGTTCTGTCGGACGTGCCGGAGAAAAAGACGGATTACGTGCAGGGGAGCTACGAGCTTCCAGCGCCGAGTAGCGATACTACCGTTGCCGTAAAGATCATCGATATGCTGGGCGAGGAAGTGCTGGTGACGAAAAGCGTTTAGCGAGGTGATGGTCCATGCCGATCCCTGTTCTGGTAAAAACTCTTGCGGAAAAGAAACTGAGCGCTTTTTGCAGCGGACGCATCCCGCCGCACGCCGCGCATCAGGTGCGCCTTTCCCATAAGTTCCGGGGCGATACCGTCACGCTCTTCGAGCATCGCGCACCGTGGAGGCCGGAAGACACCGAATGGACCGCTATGCCGATCGCGCAGATGCGCTTCAATCAAAAGACCGGCCAGTGGACTCTTTACTGTGCCGACAGAAACGATAAGTGGCATATCTATCCCGAGCTCGGATCAACGAAAGATATCGATGCAATCCTTGCGGAAATCGACGAAGACCCGATACATATTTTTTGGGGATAATGAGAAATGAAGAAGGAACAACCAATGACGTTGCGCGAGCTGTCGCCCGATTTCGACAAATGGCCGCAGCGATGGATGGGGATGAAACGGCACAAGGCGGCGGCAGGCATGCGGGGGTATCTCGATTTTATCCGGGAACACGTACCGTGATTGATGATGCGGCAATATCGCTGGGAGGACCGGCATGACGAATAAAAAAGATATAAACAAGCGGCGCAATAAGGCGGCGCAGAAGAAGCAGACACAAAGAAAGACGAAGGCGGCGGCTTTGCGCAAAAGGCCGGAGGCGCAGGTGCAATATCGGCCCGGTATAACCGAAATGGGCGCGCCGGATGGGTTCCGGTCCATTGGCATGGCACAGGCGATCATGGAATACGGCAAGCCGCTCAATGAATACCTTGGCCGTGAGCCGCGGGGCACGGATGATCTGAACATGCTCATGCAAACATCCATGCTGCTCTGGAACCATGCTTTGAACGTTGAAAAAGATGAAGCGGACGAATTGGAAAAATCAGATGTTGTAAAAGTTCTTTCAATGACGTTCGGATTGGACCTGGCTGCGGCTGAAGCGCTGCGCAAACGGATGGTTGACCGGCGTCTTTCTCTTTTTCCGTCGGACAAACAGCCGAAGGAGCGGACAACGCCGTTCATGATCATGCGGAAGGAAACCGTAGCGGAGATCAAACCCTTTCCGTACGAGAGGCTCAAGCGCAGCGAGGACAGTATCCCGCCCGGTCCGGAAGACAATGCTTTGATCGAGAAAATAAAGAAGCTGGATCAGTTTATGATGGATGAGGCTGATTATGGAGCGGTCGAAAAACTGCTTACGAAAACGAAGGACGCGGCGGAAAAACGCTATAAACAATGGCTTGTTGACAGGGGTTTCCCAGTGGAATTCCATGGGCTGGCGCAGTGTCTCCATATTTACTTCGATTTCGTCTATGGCTATATGCATGACGATATTGTCACATTAAAAACCGTCACGCTCAGCTATCTTACAGAGTTTTTCGAAGACTTCTTGCTCCGGAAAGTGTACGGTGAACCGCAGGAATATATTGACTGGCCGCCGGCGATCAAGTTTTTCTATCTGTTCCTTGGGGATAAAGGCTATATGGAAGATCCTGCCTCGATGATGACGATGATCAATGGGCTCGAATTGAGATTTCTGCATACGCTTAAGAAACAGTTTTCATAATCTTTTCCATACGAGGCCGTGAGATAGGTCATCTCTTTTTATTAACAATTCAGGACTGATTATGCGCTACAGAGAACAGCAGCGAAATAGCTGATTGCACTGCCTTGATCGTTGTTTAATCAGACAACTATGGAAAAAGTTCCCAACAATATAAAAAAAGAAATAGAAAAGCTCGTCAAGGAAATCAACGAGCACAACTACCGCTACCACGTCCTTGACGCTCCTGTCATCTCCGATGAAGAGTATGACCGTCTTTTCCGCCGGTTGAAGGAACTGGAGGAACAGTATAACCACGTCCTTCCTGATTCTCCCACGAAACGGGTCGGCGCTCCGCCGCTCGAAAAATTCCAGAAAGTACGGCATACCGAGCCCATGCTGTCGCTTGATAACGCCTTCTCACACGATGAAGTGCGTGAGTTCGACCAGCGGGTAAAACGCTTCCTCAAATCCGAGCAGGAGGTCGAATATACCGTTGAACCCAAATACGACGGCCTTGCCATGGAACTCTCGTACAAGCGAGGATTGCTTGACACGGCCTCGACTCGCGGCGACGGGTATGAAGGCGAGGACGTAACCACGAATGTCAAAACGATTAAAGCGATCCCGCTTAAGATCGAGGGCGTGCTCATACCCGAGGAGATCGATGTCCGCGGTGAAGTATACATGGATATCCTGGAGTTCGAGAATCTGAACAAAGAACGCGAAAAAAGCGACGAGCCGGCCTTTGCGAATCCCCGGAATGCCGCGGCAGGCGCAGTGCGTCAGCTCGATTCCTCCATCACGGAAAAACGAAAGCTCCATATGGCGTGCTACGGCCTGGGCGCTCTAAAAGGGATTGAATTCACGAGCCAGGAAGATTTCGTCAATTGGCTCAAAAAAGCCCGTTTTCCGGCGCCGCTGGTTTTCGATGTCGTGACAGGCATCGATAACGTCATCAATTCCATCAAAAAGATCGAAGAAGGTCGTCCGACGTTTCCCTTTGAGACTGACGGCGCGGTCATCAAGGTGAATGACTTCGGACTCCAGAAAGAACTGGGGTTCAAGACCCGGGAGCCGCGATGGGCGATTGCTTACAAGTTCCCGGCGCACCAGGGGACCACGGTCATCGAGGACATCAAAGTGAACGTCGGAAGAACGGGCGCGATCACGCCCGTGGCGATACTGAAGCCTGTCCGGATCGGCGGGGTCACCGTATCGAGGTCGACGCTCCATAACTGGGATGAGATCGAGCGCAAGGACATCCGCATCGGAGATACGGTCGTGGTCGAACGGGCAGGAGACGTGATACCGCACGTAGTGACGGTCATAAAGGAAAACCGAGTCGGCAACGAGCGAACGTTCCTGCCGCCAAAACAATG
>JAJYKN010000313.1 GCA_021788515.1 Nitrospirota bacterium
TGTCTACTACGGTGTAACGCCGATGAAAAATAACAAACGCATTCTTATTGAAGCCAAGCTCCGGTATCGTCAAGCTAGCCAGGAAGAAGCTGAAACACTGCTTGCTGCTGTACCGGCAGACATTAATCTGGAAGCCATCTACGGTCTGAAAAAAGTTCCTGCCTTGCCGATTGTGGACATGGTTGAGAAAAAAATGTTTATCAATATAACCCAAAGATAATATCGTTCCCATGGCGACAGCTGTGAAGGCGGTTTATAATAGCGGCCTCGGGGAATACGGGATCGGTTCATCGAGGTCGCAATCTCAGTTGATGCATATTGCAAACAGTATTCAACATCCATTTTATTCAAATACGCCTGCAGGACTGTAGGTGGATCTGTCAAGATTTATCCGCCCGGCACGATGCTAATTTAGGGATTGAAGTATGCACTGCCAAGCGATAAGTATGATTTCAGGAAATTGCTGGTGGAAATGAATTGGAATGCCTGAAAGGATTCAAGCGGAAACATCTGGCAGCTACCCTCTGGAATCTGCATTGTCTGTTCGCAGCGCACTTATAGCTTCTTAGCGACTTATCTGCCCGATTTCTGATTTTTAGTGCGCCTCGTCCCAGTTTTTCCCTGCCTCGATATCGACTTTGATCGGCACTACGAGTTTGAGCACGCCTTCCATTTCCTCCCGCGCCAGTTTTTTCATAGCATCGATTTCCGGATCAGGGACCTCGAAGACCAATTCATCATGGACCTGGAGGATCATCTTCGATCGCTGTTCTTCCCGCTTCAGCCGTTTCTGGATATTGATCATTGCCAGTTTTATGAGGTCGGCCGCCGTGCCCTGGATCGGCGTGTTGACGGCCATGCGCTCCCCAAAGCTGCGGACCGCCGCATTGGACGACGCCAATTCGGGAATGAAGCGCCGTCTGCCCAGGAGCGTGAAGACAGAGCCCTTTGTCTTTGCCTCCTCGATGGTCCGGTCGAGGAACTCGCGTACCCCGGGGTAGCGTGCAAAGTAATTGTCGATATAGCGCTTGGCTTCGCTGTTTGAGACGCCGATGTCCTGGGCAAGACCGAAGGCGGAGATGCCGTAGATGATGCCGAAATTGACGGCCTTCGCTTTGCGCCTCATTTCGGAGGTTATCTCGTCGTGAGGAAGTCCGAAAATCTCCGAAGCCGTGCGCGTATGGACGTCCTCGTCCTCCTGAAAGGTGCGGATTAAACTCCGGTCCTGGCTCATGTGGGCAAGTACCCGCAACTCGATCTGTGAGTAATCTGCGGAGAGCAGGCTTGAGCCTTGCTCCGCGATGAAGGCCCGCCGGATCTCCCTCCCCAGCTCGGTCCGAATGGGGATATTCTGAAGGTTCGGGTCGCTGCTCGAAAGCCGTCCCGTTGCCGTGACCGTCTGGTTGAGCGACGTGTGAAGCCTGCCGGTCTTCGGGTTGATCATGAGGGGAAGGGCGTCGATGTAGGTGGACTTGAGTTTGGCGAGCGTGCGGTATTTCAGGATCTCGGCGGGCAAAGGATGCACGTGGGCCAGCTCCTCGAGCACATCCACATTCGTGGAAAAACCGGTTTTCGTTTTCTTGACCGGCGTGAGCGCGAGCTTCTTGAACAGGATCTCGGCAAGCTGCTTCGGCGAGTTGATGTTGAATTCGGTTCCCGCCAGGCCGTAAATCGTCCGTTCGATCTGGACAATCTCCGTTCCCAGTTTAGCGGACATGTTTTTGAGAAAATCGGCGTCAATTTTAACGCCGATGCGCTCCATGTCCGCCAGGACTTCCATGAGCGGCATTTCCAGGTCCCTGAACAGTTTTTCGATGTTCTGTTCCTTGAGCAGGGGGGCCAGTGTCTGCTTGAGGCGAAGGGTGGTGTCCGCATCTTCTCCCGAATACCGGGTTGCCGTCTTGACATCGACTGCTGAAAAGCTGATCTGCTTTTTCCCGGAGCCGGTCACCTCGGCATAGGTCATGGTCTTGTAATTGAGGTACTCGAGGGCGATCGACTCCAGACCATGAGAGGTTTTTCCGGGGTTCAGAAGATAGGAGGCGATCATGGTATCGAACGAAATGCCCTTGACCGAAATGCCGTAATGGCCGAGCACAAGCAGGTCGTATTTGATGTTCTGGCCGACTTTTCCGATCCCGGGGTCCTCCATAACCGGTTTGAGCGCGGACAGAGCCTGGTCCAAAGGAATCTGTTTTGGCGCTCCGAGATAGAGATGACCGAGGGGAACGTAATAGGCCTGATGAGGTTTTACTGAAAAGGAAATCCCCACGAGCTCCGCCTGCATGGGGTCGATCGAGGTTGTTTCGGTATCGAAGCAGAACTCTTGGGCAGAAGCAAGTACGGCCACGAGGTCCCGGAGTTCCGTTTCTTCGAGCACCGCCAGATATTCCGCCTCTTGCCCCGGTTCCTGAGTGACGTACTTCAGCAGAGAGGGGAACTCAAGCTCCTTCAGCATCTTCATCAGCGCCGCATTGTCCGGCGGTTTCATTTTGAGGTCATCGTAATTGACGTCGAGCGGCACATCGGCCCGGAGCACGGCAAGTTCCCGGCTCAGGCGGGCAAGGTGGGCGAATTCCAGAAGGGACTGCCGGAGTTTGGGTTTGGTGATCTCCTGTGCGTGGGCGAGCACGTTCTCGATCGTACCGTACTGTTTGATGAGCGCCTCAGCCGTTTTTTCACCGATGCCGGGCACTCCCGGGATATTGTCCGCCGCGTCTCCCATGAGGCCCATGATCTCGATGACACGGTCCGGCGGAACGCCGAACCGTTCTTCTACGTCGGCAGGACCGTAGAGCTTGTCCTTGAGCGTATCATAGACGTTGATATGGGGGCCGACCAGTTGAAGGATGTCCTTGTCACCGGTGACGATGGTGACGCTCATCCCGTCAAGCTCCGCCTTTTGCGCCAATGTTGCGATCAGGTCGTCGGCTTCCTGGCCCTCCTGGATAAAAACGGGGATCCTGAATGCAGTCACGAGATTATGAATGTAGGGTATTTGCGGCACGAGGTCTTTGGGCATGGGCGGGCGGTGCGCCTTGTATTCCTTGTATTCAAGGTGCCTTCGCGTCGGCCCTTTGGGGTCAAAGACGATCGCAAGAAGATCGGGAGTTTTTTCCTTTATTACTTTGAGCAGCATATTAGCGAATCCGAAGACAGCATTTGTCGGCAGGCCCGCTGAGTTGGAGAGGTTTCGTATGGCATAGAATGCACGGTAAATGTATGAATTGCCGTCAATGATATAAAAAGCTGTTTTTCTCGTATTGTCAGTTGATTTCATAGGAGTTGAGTATAGCTTAACTGTCTTCAAAAGACAATAATGAAGCATCTGGCGGGCCTCAACATCGACTGACCGAGACGGATAAATGATGATGAACCCCATTGTGAGAATGAGTGT
>JAJYKN010000314.1 GCA_021788515.1 Nitrospirota bacterium
TTCGTAAAGATCGTGCCTTTGGCCGTCACCACGTCGCCGACTGCGGGCGAGTCCAAAGTCGTCGCGATAAGGTCGTTCGTGCCTTTCGACGCATCGCCGGTCCCGTCCTGCAAGTGCACCCAGTTCTTGCCCATGATCCCCGAGGAAACCTTCACGACTTTGCCCTTGATAACCGCCGGCTTTTCGTTCAAAGAAGCCTTCTTTGCGTATACTTCGGCGACCGTATAAGCGTTCTTCCCAGCGGCTTTTTCCACGCTGATCTTTTCAGCTGAAGTCGCCGTTTGTTTCGGGGCTTTCTGGTGCCCAGGGGCGGCATTGTTCTCCCTCCCCTGCTGCGAGCTCACCGGCCCGTCAGCGAAATACACGCTCTCGAAGGTGCGGTTAAGCGTTTTGCTCTTGAAATTTTTCATCTCCAGGCCGAGCGAAAAGGTCATCTCTTGCCCGACCGTAACCGGCATCGTTGGAACGGCGAACCAGGTTTTCTTTCCCTTCGCTTCAACGCAAATGTAGGTATAGTTTCCTGCTTTCAGGGTCTCAGACACTTTGCCGGTAAGGGTTTGCGGGGCCTCGTCCTTCATACTCACGGTGCCCTGAGGCTTTCCCGTGGTTTTTTCCGCCGCGCCGAATGCAACAACAGCCATCAGTGCAACAGCGGCAATGCTTAAACATGCTACAGACGTATAAGACAATCGTTTCATTTCGTACTCCTTGTTATTAGTTTGATTCGGAACAATTAACGCCAATCGTGCGAAAACGCTGACGAAGTTTACTGCTTTTAGCGGAAATTAGCAAGCGCGTTTTTTAGAGTTAAAGCACCGTCAAACGCCGGACTGCCGGACAGAGAACAGAGTAGGAACGACTTACGCTCGTCTTTTCTCCGCCCTCTGTCTTCTGCTCGTCACAGCTTATACCCGATCTTTCTCAGGAAATCCTTGCGGTTCTTTTGGTCAACGGAAGTCTCAACGCCTTTGGGCGAGAAACCATCGATAACGCCGAGAATTCCTTTGCCTTGCTCCGTCGAAGCAACGAGGACCTCCAGCGGATTGGCCGTAGCGCAGAAAATCCTGCAGACCTCGGGGCAGTTCTTGATCTGATTCAGGACGTTGAGCGGAAAGGCATTCTTGAGAAAGATGCAGAATACATGTCCCGCACCGATTGATTGGAGCGACCGGACGCAGGCCGCGATCAGGCCGCTGTCGTTCCCTTCCGTACGGACCAGGCAGGGACCGGACGCCTCGGTAAAGGCGATGCCGAACTTCGCCTGCGGCGCCGTCGTGACCATGATTTCGTAGAGATCTTCGGCAGTCTTGATGAAATGGGTCTGGCCGAGAATGACATTGCAGTCTTCAGGGATATCAATGCGGACTGTGCTTATTTCCATGCCTGCCTCCCGAACTACGTTCTGAATTTTTTCCCCAGTACCGGTGATGACGGATGCGCGGACGAGTCATACGAGAAAACCAGCCGCCAAAACACATTGTTGATTGTTTTAATTATACCTGAGCCGGGAGACGAATACAGGCGCATGCTTTTTCATGAAGTAACACACGGCAAAAAAGCGGGCGGGAGGTTAACAGCGGCTCACGAGGAGTTGCACTAGATAAGCTTACGGAATGACCATGACGAAGGGTCGGACGGAAATATCAGAGCGGTTTTCTTTGCAATACCGTCGACTCGGTCCCGCGCTGGAACAGGTCGAGCATGCGCGTGATGGATTCCTCGTGCAGCTCATGGATGAGAGCGCGGTCCACGCCGCGCCGTCTTTTCTTGTTCAGGAACATCAGGAACACCATGCTCTTGTAGATCCGCTTATTCGTCTTGAAGGAAAAAATGTAGCTGTCGAGAGAATTTTCGAGCAGGAGGTCGCTGCGCTTTCGCACGGCCTTGCTGATCAGCACCATTTGCAGCCAATAGGTCTTGTCGATGATGCTGTCGGCCTTCATCTCGATCCAGGTATGTCCCATGTTGCCCAAATCATCGGTCAGGGTTTCGTGGGCCACCGTGTCGGCGGCAAGATGGGCCAGATAGCCGTAAGCGAACGCTCGCTCGGGCTCTGTTTTGGCCTGGTCCAGTAGTTTCAGCCCCACGTCCCAGGAGTGAGAGCTCTTGTCATCGGGTAGGTATTTTTTGCCAAGGATCATGTCGGCCATGAGATTGCCGTAGAGAAAATCCTGTTTGTGTTTTTTCAGAATAGCGTGGATTCCGGCGGGCAGAAGAGAGACGCAGGAGAGCAGCTCATTGCCAAGATACATGTGGGTCAGAGGACCCCACGCAAAGGCGAAAGAAGGGATAAAAATGAATCCGGCTACCAATAAGAGTATGAATGACATGATCGCTTTAATAAAGACGTTTACGGAAACAGCTATGAAACAAGGTATATGATACGCCTTCAGAAGCTCTTCCGTCAATACCAAAATGGTCAAGGGATCACTTCTTTTTCGTGATGATGGTTTCCGGGCTGTATTCCCCGGATACAGCTTCATGGCGCGAGGCTCTTCTTTCGGGGAAGGGTGGTGTGATGATTAATGGCAGCCTGCGCAGGACGACGAGGAGCACCCGCCGCAGCCGGAGCTCCCGCTTGAATCGCCTGGCGATGATGCGCCCTGTGCCCTGCCCATGCCGAACCGCGACATGAGCTTCTCCGTCTTTGTCGAACCGCATTTCTCGCAAACAACAGACGGGCTTGGCCCGAAGACGAGCTTTTCAAAATCTGCGTTGCAGGCAGTGCAGTGATATTCGTAGATCGGCATGTTTTTCCTAACGCGCACCGGTGAAACGGGGAAGCGGTGAATCGGGGTACAATTCATTTATGCGCCCCTTCTCCCCCTCTCCGATTCCCCGATGCAGTCTCATTTCTTTTCCAGCTTCTTCCAGTCCGCCAGGAACTTCTCGATCCCGATGTCCGTGAGCGGGTGTCTCACCAGCTGATCGATCACGCCAAAGGGGATCGTGGCGATATGGGCCCCGGCCAATGCCGCGTCCACGACGTGGAGCGGGTTCCGCACGCTCGCGACGATCACTTCGGTCCCGTAGCCGTAATTGTTGTAAATCGTGACGATCTGCCGCACCAGGTCCATGCCGTAGTGGCTGATATCGTCGAGCCTGCCGACGAAAGGGCTCACGTACGCGTCCCCGACCTTCGCGGCCAAAAGCGCCTGCGTGGGCGAGAACACCAGGGTCATGTTCACGCGGATTCCCTGCTCTGCCAGGACCTTGGTCGCCTTCAGTCCTTCCTTGGTCATGGGCAGCTTTACCACGATATTCTTGTGGATCTTCGCAAGCTCCGTTCCCTCGGCCACCATCTTGTCCGCTTCAAGGCTTACGGCCTCGGCGCTGATGGGCCCGTCAACGATGGAACAGATTTCGGCGATCAGCTGTTTGAAATTGCT
>JAJYKN010000315.1 GCA_021788515.1 Nitrospirota bacterium
GAATGAAATGGAGAAAAAGTTAAAAGCGGAACACGAACGGCACGCGAAGGCGGTGGCAAAAGAGATCGACGAATTTGAGAAGAAAGCCGTCGCCGAACATGAGGAACCGGATGGCGATGAGGAAAACGTAGGGTCCGGTAGCCAGGGAGCAGGGGCCAGTTGAAAAAAAACGGCGAAGTTTTTTTCCTGGACCCCGGACCCTGGCCCCCGAATCCTGCACTTCACCATGCAGACAACGGAAAAAACAGAACTGAGCATCCTGAGCGAGATCAGCCGGATTTCCAACTCGACGATCGGGCTCGCGGAAAAACTCCGGCGCATCGTCGAGGTCGTCGCACAGGGCATGGGCAAGGACGGGGCTTCGGTGTTTCTCATCGATCGCTCGGGGAAGACCGTCACGCTCCACGCGGCCGTGGGATTGAACCAGGAAAGTATCGGCAAACTGAGCTTCCCGATCGGCATGGGGATCGCGGGATGGGTTGCGGAGCAGAAGGTGCCGCTCGCGCTCGAAGACCCCTACGCGGACCCGCGTTTCGCCTACGTCCCGGAGTCGGGCATCGGGAGCTTCAAGTCCCTGGTAGCCGCGCCGGTCATGGACGAGGACAGCTGTCTCGGCGTGATCTTCGTCCTCTCTTCCTCAGTGTGGCAGGCCACGTCCTCGGACCTCACCCTGCTCACGACCACGGCAAACCAGTTGAGCGGGGTCATCAAAAGCGCCCGGCTCTTCAAGGGCCTCCAGGACCGGCTCGCCGATCTTGCCTCCATTTATGAAATCGGCATGGCGCTGACCTCCACGCTCGACCTGGAACAGCTCTTGTCGCTCATCGCAAAGAGCACGACCCAATCGCTTCGCGCCCAGGGCTGCACCATCAGGCTCATGAACCTGCCGGAAATCGTGTCCAAGAAAACCTTCGCGTACCACAGTGTCATCGGCGACGCGATCAGGGAACTGGACGCGCGGATCGGCCCGGCGGTCGCCGATCGGGTCGCCGGGCAGAGCAAGCCGCTCCTCATCCGGGACGTGAGCAAGGACGGGGCCTTCAACGAAAGCACGTCCGGCTCCGTCATCAGCGTACCGCTGCTGTTTCGCGAAAAAGTGATCGGCGTCATTACGCTCTACAATAAGCAAAAGGACGGGCAGATGTTCAGCGACGAGGACCTCCAGTTCCTGACGACCGTGGCCAGCAACGCGGCCGTCGCTGTCGAGAACGCGGCCATGTACGAGCGCATGGAGGACCTCGCCATCGAGGCGCGGACCCGGGCGCAGGAGCTCTCCATCCTGAACGACATCGGCACCGCCATGAGCACGACGCTCAATCTCGACCGGTTGCTCAGGATCATTCTGACCGCGGCCACGATGGGCGGCAGCGGCCTCGGCTTTAACCGCGCCCTGCTGCTTTTGACGAACGACCGCACCAACTCCCTGCAGGGCATGATGGGCGTCGGTCCCGCAAACTGGGAAGAAGCCGGACGGGCCTGGGGCGAGGTCTCCAGCAGACACAAGAGCCTTATGGAATGGATCCAGACCGGCGAGCTCTTCGAACACCGCGATTCCGCGCTGAATGCGCTCGCCCGGGGCATCAGGGTCATGCTCGATCCCGCGGAGGGCGTCCTGGCCCTGACCGTGCTGAACAAACAGCCCTACAACGTGACCAACGCTGCCGCGGACCCCACGGTCCCGAAAGAACTCCGGGAGCTGCTCAAGGTCAACAGCTTCGCGACGGTGCCGCTCATTGCAAAAGACCGGGTCATCGGCGTGGTGCTCGTGGACAACATGTTCAACCAGCGCCAGATCACCGACGGCGACATCCGGTTCCTGACCATGTTCGCGCACCAGGCCGCGCTCGCCATCGAAAACGCGGTCATCCATACGAACCTCGAGACCATGAACAAGGACATCCGGTCCCTGCACGAACAGCTCGTCCAGTCGGAAAAAATGGCGGCCCTGGGCGCCATGATGGCGGAGATCACCCATGAGATCAGGAACCCCCTGGTTTCCATCGGCGGGTTCACGAGGCGGCTGGCCAAAAAGCTGCAGCACAGCGAGGACAAGAAATACATCGACATCATCCTGAGCGAAGTCTCCCGCCTCGAGGGGATCATCCACGATAATTTGTCGTACATCAAGGAAGTTTCGCTGCAGCTGTCTGACACGGACGTCAACTCCCTGATCCTGGAGATCCTTACGCTCTACGAAGACGAACTTGTCCAGCGGCGCATCAGCGTGGAAACGAAATTATATCCCGGTATGCCGCTGCTCAAGATCGACGCCCCGCAGATAAAGCAGGCGGTGATCAACATCCTGAAAAACGCGATGGAGGCCATGGAAAACGGCGGTACGCTCAGCATAAAAACCTGCGTCCTGGACGATACGCAGGAGGCGGCAATCGAGTTCGGGGACACCGGTCCGGGCGTCACCGCGAAAACCATGCATAACATCTTCAATCCCTACTATACGACGAAGCCGCGGGGCACCGGGTTGGGACTTCCGATCACAAACAGGATCATCAAGGCCCATAAAGGAAAGATCGACCTCAAGAACAAGGAAACGGGAGGGGCGGTCTTCACCATCAAGCTCCCCGTTTCTTCGACAAAATGATTTAACAGGTTGTTGAAAAAGTCTTTTAGCCGTCTTTGCGAGCGGAGCGAAGCAATCTCGCGGGTAAATAAATCAATAAGTTCTGGATTGCCGCGTCGCGAAGAACGCTCCTCGCAATGACGTAGCCGGCGTTTTTCAACAGCCTGTTAAGTTACCAGCGTGCCGGGACCGTAACATCCGGTGAGAATAAAGTTTCAGGAGCCGGTTGAGAAAAGCGGCAAAGCACGAAACTCTTGTAAAAAAGCTTTCAGGCTGAGCGATACTAACCAAGGAGGCACTGATGAAAAAAATACTGGTTGTTGACGACGAGGAGAACATCCGGGAGCTTTACAAGGAAGAGCTCGAGGAGATGGGCTACGCGGTGACCACGGTTTCCGACGGCGTGCAGGCGCTCCTTGCCCTGGACAGGGGAAAGTTCGACCTCGTGACCCTTGACATGCGGATGCCCGACCAGGACGGCATCGAGACCCTGCGCAAGATGAAGGAAAAGGACAGCACCCTGCCGGTCATCATCTGCACGGCCTATGAAGAGTACAAGCACGACTTCGGGAGCTGGTGCTCCGATGCCTACGTCGTAAAATCCGCCGATACCGGCCTGCTTCGCGAGACGGTAAAGAAGATCCTGGGATGAACGAACAGGCGGAAGTGACCGTGGAAAAACTGGTTCACGGCGGCAGCGGCCTTGCACGGCTTGAAACAGGCCAGGCCGTGTTTGTGAACAACGTGCTGCCCGGCGAACGCGTACTGGTTTCGCTCAAACGCAAGCGGAAAGGTTTCCTGGAAGAGATC
>JAJYKN010000316.1 GCA_021788515.1 Nitrospirota bacterium
ACCCTCCTTCACAAGAACCTTATATACCGATATATCAGGCAGAACAGCCAGGCAAGAGAACGACCAAGTCTGCAGGGGTAGATACACTATTCCAATGGTCTCAATTGCCGCAATCCGGTTTTGCTAGAGCGCGTGAAGAAAGATTTCAAGGGTTTTCATAAGAATTGCGCCAAGAAGAATCCCCAAAAACAATAATCCGATATACTTCAAGGCAGACTTCAATCGATCGTTCATCAAAACTCCCGGGATTCGCATGAAGCCCGAATGAGAATGCCGCAAATTTAATATTCGTTTGAACTATGCGCCGATTAAGCAGATCCTGTCAATAATTCTCCTGCCACAACTCGAAGTAACTCCGGGGATGCAGGCACGTCGGGCATTTTTCGGGGGGCTCCAAACCTTCATGGTGATAACCGCAGTTCCGGCATATCCACGTGGCCGGCCCGGACTTGCGGAACACCTCGTTGTGCTCAATATTGGCGAGCAACTTCCGAAAACGCTTTTCATGTTCGACTTCGACCTGCGCAATAAAACGGAACACGAACTCTGCTTCCCTCAACCCCTCTTGCTTGGCAATGTCGCCGAACCCCGGATAGAGCCGCGTCCACTCTTCATGCTCGCCGTCTGCTGCGGCGCTCAGGTTCTGAGCTGTCGTCCCGATCACGCCCGCGGGAAACGTCGCGGTGAACTCGACCATCCCGCCTTCGAGCAGTTTGAAAAACCGCTTGGCATGTTCCTTCTCGTTCTCCGCAGTCTCAAGAAAGATCGCCGCGATCTGTTCATAGCCTTCTTTCTTTGCAGCACTTGCAAAATAGGTGTACCGATTCCTCGCCTGAGATTCCCCTGCAAATGCCGCGAGCAGGTTCTTTTCCGTCTTTGTCCCTTTCAGTGCCATTTCGCCTCCTTATTGAGCGCTCCAGGAATACTCGTTCCGGGAAATGATGTCTACTATATCAAAACAGGTACTCCGTAGTTTCCTTTGATAAATGCAATTGCAGCAGAGTTCAGCCCCCTATCTGAAAACTATATCATAAAATAAGCGATACAATCTGATATTGTCATTATCTTATGAACTGATCTTCCCTGGGGAAATTTGCAGAATGATGGATAGCTTTACCAGAGTCAGGGGAAGGTTTCCGTAGGAATTTACAACCAGGTTGCAGACCCCGGTGCTACAATCAAAACAGAGGCGCGTATTTCGAAGTTTTCGAGGTTGACCATGAAAAACCAGCAGATCGCAAATATATTCAACGAAATAGCCGATCTCCTCGAACTCAAGGGCGAGAACGTGTTTCGCATCCGGGCTTACCGCCGGGCTGCGCAGAACATGGATGGCCTGTCAAAAGACGTGACCGCATTGTCACGGGAAGAACTGGAGGCCATCCCCGGGATCGGCAAGGACCTTGCCGCTAAAATTCACGAGTTTCTCGAAACAGGAAAGGTCTCCAAGCATGAAGCATTGAAAAAGGAAATCCCCGGAGGGGTTCTGGAACTCCTGCGGATTCCGGGACTGGGGCCGAAGAAGACAAAGCTGTTGTACGACAAACTTCACGTGAAGGGCGTCGACGATCTGGAAGCTGCGATCAGGATGGGGAAGCTGGCCGGCCTTCCCGGGATCCAGAAGAAGACGGAAGAAAACATCCTGCGGGGCATCGAGCTCATCAAGCGGGGTTCAGAGCGCAAACCGCTCGGCAGGGTGCTGCCGCTTGCCGAGGACATCGTCAGAAGAATGAAGGACACCGCGCCCGTGGACAGGATCGAGCTCGCAGGAAGCATACGGCGGTGGAAGGAAACGGTGAAGGACATCGACATCCTTACGACGTCGAAAGAGCCTGAAAAAGTCATGGAAGCGTTCGTGGGCCTGCCTCATGCTGGCCGCGTGCTGATGCAGGGACCGACGAAATCGTCGATCGTCACCGATGACGGAATCCAGGTGGACCTGCGGGTCGTGGAGGAACGTTCCTTCGGCGCGGCGCTTGCATATTTCACGGGAAGCAAGCAGCATAACATCAAGCTCCGGGAGATGGCGGTGCGGGCCGGGCTCAAGATCAACGAATACGGCGTGTTCAAGGAGCCGGGCGATGTCCAGATCGGCGGGAAAAAGGAAGAGGACGTGTACAAGGCGCTCGACCTTCCGTTTATCCCGCCCGAACTGCGGGAAGACACGGGCGAGATCGATGCGGCCCTGGAGGGCCGGCTCCCGAAGCTCGTGACGCTCGAAGACATCAAAGGCGATCTCCACGTTCATACCAATTGGTCCGACGGAAGCCACGACCTCGAAGAGATCATAGAGGCGGCAAGGCAAAAAGGCTACCGTTACATCGCGATCACCGACCATACAAAAGGACTCGGCGTGGCTCACGGGCTGGATGAAAAAAGGCTTGCAGAGGAGATCAGGCTGATCGACGAGACGAACAAACGGCACGCGGGATTCAAGATCCTGAAAGGCACGGAGATCGATATCCGCGTTGACGGCAGGCTGGACCTCTCCGATGAAGCGCTTGGCGGGCTCGACCTCGTCGTGGCCTCAATCCACTCGGGATTCGGGCAGTCGAAGGAACAGATGACGAAGCGGATCCTTACGGCCCTCCGGAACACCTGCGTCAGCGTCTTCGCCCATCCCACGGGCAGGCTTATCGGCGTGCGCGATGCCTATGCAGTCGATATGGAGGCGGTGCTCAGGGAGGCGGCGAGACAGGGCGTTGCCATGGAGATCAATGCCCAGCCGATGAGGCTCGACCTGAACGATCTGCACATCAAGATGGCGAAGCAGTTCGGGGTGCAGCTCATGATCAGCACGGACATGCATGTGACGAGCCAGTTCGATTACATGACCTACGGCGTGTCGCTTGCGAGACGGGGTTGGGTCGAGAAAAAAGACTTGCTGAACGCACTGGAGTACGAAGAGTTGATCACGCGGCTCAGGACTTGCAGGGTCGTGAAATTAAAACGGGCGAAATGAATAACCGTTAAAGGCATTTTTACCGCAGAGAACGCAGAGATCGCTGAGAAAAGATATTTAAAAGATAACAGGAGTACGTTCCCGCGTATCACCCTTTCCTGATCTGGCAGGTACGAAAGACGTCTTCAACCTCGGCTTTGAGGCTGCTGAAATCGCCTTTGCCTTTTGTTCTGATCACCACCTTCCGATACCCGTCCCTCACTCCTTCATAGGACGTTAAAATTCCCTGGAGCCGGAAATTGTGCTTGCGGACCATGTCCGCGACTTCCTTGATGGAGCCCGCCCGGTCCTCGATCGTGACGCAGATCCGGTTGCCGCCGTGCCTGACGCCGGTGATGTCCACCAGGGCGCGGTAGATGTCCTTATCGGAGATGATGCCGGAGACCTCCCCCTCATCGACCACCGGGAGGCA
>JAJYKN010000317.1 GCA_021788515.1 Nitrospirota bacterium
GAAGCGTTCGGGGCCGTCGAGCGGGTCGCGATCCGGGGCTTACGAAAGACGATTGCGAAGAATCTCCTCTTTGCGCAGAAGACAGCGGCCTCGGTAACGGAAACGGAGGAGGCGGACATCACCGAGCTCTGGGACCTCCGGGAGCGGGAAAAGAAAATGCTCCAGGACAAAGGGATCCACCTGACTTTCATGCCCTTCTTCATCAAGGCCGTCCAGCACACGGTCATGGAGTACGCCCTGTTCAATGCATCCGTCGACGAGGAGCGTGACGAGATCATCGTCAAGAAGTTCTACAATATCGGCGTTGCCGTGGACACACCGGAAGGCCTGATCGTGCCGGTCATCAGGAGCGTCGATAAGAAGACCGTTCGCGAACTTGCCGCGGAGCTCCAGGACCTGAGCCAGAAAGCCCGGGAGCGCACGATCAAGCTCGATGACCTGAAGGGGAACACGTTCACGATCACCAACTACGGGGCCTTCGGCGCAGTGTTTGCCACGCCGATCATCAATTATCCGGACGTGGCGATCCTGGGCACGGGTAAAGTTTCGGACAAGCCCTGGGTCAGGGAGGGCCGGATCGAGATACGGAAAATTCTCCCCCTTTCCCTTACCTTCGACCACCGGGTGAACGACGGGGCAGGGGCTGCGAAATTCCTGACCCGTCTTGTCGGATATCTCGAAGACCCGGCGTCGTTATTCATCGAGAGCACCTAGGGACGCTTTTTCGGACTGACGGTGCTCAGGCCGGAGTTTTTTGCTGTTCCTTTTTTCTCGATGCAAACATGAAATCAATATAGCCCATGATCTGCGTCTTTCCATCCTCCCTGACCTGCCGATACTTTCGTATAATCTGTATTTCCTCGGTATTCATGAGCGCCGCGAGATAATTGCACTGCTCCTCCGACAGCGGAAATTTGCGTTTTTTCCTCGTCAATTTTGATTGGGACGGAGAAAGAAAAAAGCCCTTAACGTCGAGAGGGACTTTTTCCCGGTGCGCGGCCAGGACCAGGAATGAAGGGTCCAGGCCGAGCTTGTTTGCGATCATGATGAGCGTCTTGTCCTTCGGGATATGCCCCTGGCTGATCGTGACGCGCAGAAGCTCGGGGCTGATGTCGAGCGCCTGCGCCGCGTCCTTCAGTGTGTGAATGCCCTTTTGTTCCAGTGCCTGCTTCAGTATCTCCGATATCTTCATAACTCCGCCTTTAAACGACGCAGGCGAAAAACGCTGCGTCTTCACCTGTCCCATCGGATTTGTCTATTGCAAGGAAGAACCAGTGGTTTTGCGACGGGAGGAAAATCCGTCAAGCGGGGGGAGCTGCGGCCACGACCCTGTTTCGTCCTTCCTTCTTGGCCCGGTACAGCGCTTCATCGGCAGCCTGAAGGATTTCTTCAGGCGTCGTCCCGTCATCGGGGAAACAACTGACGCCGATGCTTACGGTGAGCTTTCCGTTGGGCTGCGTCTGCTCTTTCGGGAACTTATACCAGTCCACCATGCCTTTCAAACGCTCCGCAACGGCTACTGCCTGCTCTTTGTCGACTGATTCCAGAAGGAGAACTGCGAATTCCTCTCCGCCATAACGCGCCACGATGTCCGTGTCCTTGAAATTGTCCTTGATGAGCTCCGCCACTTTTTTCAGAAGAATGTCTCCCTGGGGATGGCCGTTCGCGTCGTTGTAGTTCTTGAAATGGTCGATATCGATGAGCAGGAGGCCGACCGACCTCTTGAAACGCTTTGACCGTAAAACTTCCGACCGAAGAGATTCCTTGAACTCCCGGTGGTTCTTCAGACCGGTCAGACCGTCCGTTTTCGACAGTTGCATCGTTTTTTCGTACAAGAGGGCGTTCGACACCGCCAAACCGGCTGTGTCCAGGAGCCTCATGGATGCGTCCATGTTGGCGTCCGTCAAGGGGAGGTATTCCTGAGGAAGATTCAGGATGAACAGGCCGATGGGAGTGAACAGCTCGCAGGAGACGCATAGGGCGAGTTTGTCGATGTAGTTGGCGAGAATGATGCCCTTACAATGGGTTTCCGACAGCTGCCAGCACTTTCCCTCCGCATTTTTTTTGTGAGCGCCACACTGGGTGTCGGAGCAGTGGAAATATTCGTAGCACGGCTGGATCGAAGCAGCCATCACCGGAAAGACCATGCACCGCTTGGTTTTCAGGAGGTCCAGAACGTTGAGTTCGTAGTCCGATGACACGAGACGGCGGTCTACGATGGCGGGGACGCCCCGCAGCAGCGCATCGGTGAAGCTGTTCTTATCGATAAGGGGGATATGGCGTTCCTGCCCGTCGATTGTGAGCGAAAGGACCCGTCGCTCTTTGTTGATCGCCATATAAAAGCTCGAACTGGCGCCCACGACCCCCCGCAGTTCGTCCTCGATGATCGTAATGACCTCGTCCAGCCGGATCGATGATCGCAGACGCTCCGAAAGCGTATAGAGCCGCAGCATCTCTTCGTTTCTTTCATGCAGACGTTTACTCAAGTAGGTGACGAAGTAGGCGGTGAGAAGAACGGTGCTGACGAAGGCGATGCCGTAGGACGCAATCACTTCCGTGTCAACGAACAGCATCGGCTCATTTTTAAAAATGCCGTAGTGGGGGAGCGTTCCGATATGTTTCAGCCACAGAACGACTGCGGGCAGCAGAACGGCCGATCCGGCGAAGGCGAAGGCATACTGCCAGGGCAGGATAATGCCGCTGATGACGACGTGGAAGATGAAAAAATAGATGAAGGGGCTGTCGCACCCTCCGGAGAAATAGACCGCAAAGGCGAGAATCAGCTGGTCGATGGTGATCTGGGCCAGGGCCAACCGTTCGAGGTTTTCGTTCGAAGCTTTCAGCCTCCAGGAGTAAACAAAATTGCAGAGTGCGGCGGCGCCGAGTATGGCATAGACGGGAATGAGGGAGAAGGACATGACGGCAAGCTCCCGCACCACATGAGTGACGACGAGTACGCCGAGGATGCCGCCCCACCTGAGCTTTACCAGCCAGGTTAGTCGCTGTTTTAAATCATATCTATTCATCATCATAGGCGGATCTCGCGCAAAGCTCTTACGATACTTCCAGGCTCTCCTGCAATTTACTGCTTTTTTTTGTTAATACTACACTTACCTGTTTTTAAAAGCAAGTGTTTTTCGAGGTTGTGTCAAGGATTTTGTATCACTGTCGTGCTCGCTTGTTCGGGGCGATGGAAATTCAAGATCAGCGGTACCTTCAGCATTGCCACAACGCCGGACAAGTGCATCACCGGAACGTTCAGTGTGGCAACGGGTACCGATGTCAAGATTGACGACGCAACGGGAATGATGGTTGGCGGACAGTTGACGATCAATGCAAATGCAAATGCGATTGCGACATTCCTCGC
>JAJYKN010000318.1 GCA_021788515.1 Nitrospirota bacterium
CATGGAAATCATGGGTGTAAACCACATTGCCCGCCTCTTTCACTTTGAACGTGATGTCCCCTCCACCGATCTTTGCCCAAGCTGCTGAAGAAAGAAGCAATGATACTGCTATTCCCGTCAGCAATGCTTTTTCCATAGCTTTTACCCCCCTCTCATAAACATTATTATTTATTATTGATTGCAAGAATATTGCCAGTGATAAATTATTGTTTTTTTTAGTTTTTGAAGGCACTGAGAAAAGGGAAGTCGGGCAGAATTTCATTGCTGTAAGACAGAATGCCCGATAAGAAGGTACGGACAGGAAAGCATTCAGGGCTCTTGAGTGGGAAGGCCGGGAAGGACATATTTGAAGGAACAACGATCCATGTTGCAATAGTCATACAGCGAGTTTGAGCCGCCCTTGATGTCGCTCTGCTATCCGGTCCTGAGGGGTTAAGCTTTCGGCAGCGTCACGGTAAACGTCGCTCCTGTTCCTGACTCGCTTGCAACCGTGATGTCGCCGTTAAGGTCGGCAAGTATTTTTTTTGAAATAGAGAGGCCGAGTCCGGTCCCCCCGCGTTCAGCTTTCGTGGAAAAAAAGGGGTCGAATATCCTATTGATCTGCTCCGCGCTGATGCCGCCGCCGGTATCGTTGATTTTAACGAACGATTCCCCGCAGGCGTCGCCCGTGTCATCCATAGCGTCGAGGGCGTTCGTGATCACCGTAAGAAACACCTGTTTGAGCTCGCTGGCGTTGCCGTAAGCGAAATTGCCGGCCGGCGCATAGTGTTTCACGACTTCAACTTCCCGCAATCTGCCTTGAAAACCAATCACCTCCAGTGCCCGGTCGAGCGTCTCGTGAACATCGATCGTTTTCTTCTCCGGGGGGCATAGTCTGGCACCGAGCAATCTCTTCCGCGATGATCTCCAAATACTTCCTGAACAAAACCGGGTCGAGGCTACCCTGTTTTATGTGGTTCAGCATTCCTTCCGCGCATCCCATGATCGCGGCCAGCGGGTTGTTGATCTCGTGGGCGATGCTTGCGGCCATCTGCCCGAGAGAAGCAAGGCGCTCGTTCATGATGAACCGCATCTCTTTTTCACGCTCCTCAGTGACGTCTCGTACGATATTAATCGAGCCGGCAGAGCTCCCTTCGGGAGTCCGGTAAGGGAAATGGGTGACTACGAGCGTTCTTTTATTTTTCGGCTCTACGAGCTCGACATTAACGGGCATCCCACTTTCTTTCATTATCTGATGCGGACAATTCTCAAAGGGCTCGCAAGATCCGTGGAGCAAATCATAACACTTTCTGTTTAAAATTTCGGGAAAGGTCCGTCCTGCGAATTTTGAAAAGGCCTTGTTCGCCTTAACAATATTAAAGGCAGCGTCAGTAATGTATATCGGGTCTGGATATTGTCAAACGTATCACTCCACTCCTGCTTTGAGCGGCTGACCGTGGCGACCAGGTCCCAAAGTTCCTTGATGAGGTTTTCCCTTTCCGTCTCCATCCGCCGCCGCTCCGAGATATCACGGATGACCGCCAGCATGTATTGCCTGCCTTCATGGACCACTGGTTTGATGTTGACCTCGACAGGAAAAGTCGCGCCGTCTTTCCGTTGATGAACATTCTCGACCATAAGCGCTCCGCGCCTGATGACGTCCTCCACCCTCTGTTTCCACGAGCGGTCGTCCGGAATATTTACGTTGAAGTCAATTACTTTCATGGCCAGTATTTCCCGGCGAGTGTAGCCGTACTTTTCGCTGACTATTTCGTTACAGTCCAGGATGCGGCCGGTTTCGGGATCGGCGACAAAGATGAAATCGTTGGACTGATCAATGAGTGTGCGGAAAAGCCTCAGCTCCTTCTCGACCCGCCTCCGTTCGGTAATGTCCCTGACCACTTCTACGGCCGCAACGATCTCCCCCGATGCGTCACGCAACGGCGATGAAATGATCTCGACCGTGACCTCGCCCCATCCCATCGTCGTTGTTCGTTCCTCGGTATGGCGTTTCCCGTCCCGGAAGGACAGAACAAGCGGACAGTCCTCGCAGACAGCGTCCTTCTTTCGGTACGCCTTGTAGCAATACTCGCCGACATGGTCGCCGCCGATGAGATCCCTGTGCAACTGGTTCTGATAGATGACCTTGAAAGCCCGGTCCTGGATGCTGACGCCGTCGGAGAGGGCCGCAATGATCGCATCGGACTTGTTTTTTTCCTCCTCAGCTTTTTCAAGCGCCCGACGTCTCGTTTCTTCCGCGCGTTTTCGAGCAGAGATGTCCCGGAGGATCATCTGCGTGGCAGGTTTTTCATGATACATGATTGGCGCCGTCACCACCTCGACGTCCAGGCAGGAGCCGTCAAGGCGCACCAATTTTGACTCCCGGAGCGGCGCCGGCTCCCGACGATCATAACTCTGCTGCATCCGTCCGCGAACAAACTCATGGTAATCGGGAGGGACGAAGTCCAGCACGGCTTTTCCGATGATGTCCTCAGGACCGCTGGCGCCGAAAATACTTGCGCCGGCCGGATTGATATAAACGTATTTTCCTTCACAGTGGATGGAAATCGCATCGGGAGACAGTTCGACCAGGGAACGGTACCGTTCTTCGCTCTGACGCAGTTCCGCTCCCGCCTTCCTGCGGGCAGCGACCCCGTTTATTTTTTTCGAGCCGGATTTTTTCATGGATATGCTGCCCATCGGGAAACAGGGCGATTACAAAAAGCCAGGCACTTCCGTCAGGCTTCCCACTCTATCGAATAATGCTCGGTGACCGGCGGCCCCGCCATGTTGTTAGGACCTTCGGATCAATTTCCCGACCCATAGCTCGCGAGCTTCCGGTAAAGAGTCTTCGGATCGATGCCGAGCGCTTCCGCCGCTATGCCCCGCTGCCCACCTGAGGCTTTGAGTACCCGCAGGATATGTTCCCGTTCCACATCTTCCAGGCGGACGCTGCTCATCCCGCGGTCCCCGCGGAGATCAAGAGGAAAGTCCGACGCTTCGATCACGTCGCTCTTCGACAGAAGCAAGGCGCGGTGAATAACGTTCTGGAGCTCCCGAACATTCCCCGGCCACGGGTAGCGGGAAATAACCTTTATCGCTTCTTGGTTAAAACGCATGTGTTTGCACGTGGGGTCGGTCTTGATCAAATGCTCGACCAATAAGGGAATATCTTCGGGCCGTTCTCGCAAGGGAGGCACATGAACGGTGAACGCGGCTATCCGGTAAAACAGGTCTTGCCTGAAGGAACCCTTCTCCATTTCCGCCTTCAAATCCTTGTTCGTGGCGGAGATGATCCTCGTGTCAACTCTGACTTCCCTGGTGCCGCCCAGCCTGAAGAAGCGTCCCGTCTCAATAACCCGGAGGAGCTTCACCTGGAGCGCCGGGG
>JAJYKN010000319.1 GCA_021788515.1 Nitrospirota bacterium
ATTTGCCATTTATGTGGGGGTCATCCTCTCGCTGCTGCTCTATCTCAACCGAACGTCGCACCCGCACTTCATCACCCTTGTTCCGGACGCAGGCAGCAATAACCGGAGTTTTGTCAATATCCTGAAGAGGCCGTCTCCCGATTGCCCCCAGATGAAGATCGTCAGGGTCGACGGATCGTTGTTTTTCGGCGCGGTAAATCATGTAGTCGAGGAACTCTACTCCCTCAGCAGGCAAAATCCGGAACAGGCCCACGTCGTTGTCGTGGGCAACGGCATCAATTTCATCGATGTGGCCGGGTGCGAGATGCTTGCCCATGAGGCCCACCGCAAGCATCTGAGCGGACGGAAGCTGTACTTGTGCTCGATGAAAGGCGACGTCCTGGACCTCCTGGGCCGCGGCGGCTTCCTCGACCGCATCGGCGAGGAAAATATTTTTCTGTCCAAAGCGGACGCCGTCAAAAAAATCGTGTTAACGCGTTTGGACCCGGAACGTTGCCGCTCCTGCAAGGCCCGCATCTTTAATGAATGCCGGCAGATGCCGCAGGACTCGTGCTCCGGCCGGGAATCGGGTCCGGATGGCCTGCTGCCGGAAAAAGAATAAAAGCTTTTTCGCCGGAGAAGGTGTATAGTTACCATAGTCTTCCGGGTGAGAGGACCGCATGCAGAAAGGCGGGCCCGCCCGTCTTGAAGTAATCCACGGGATAAAACAACACGTACATCCCAAAAGTCAGGGGAAGGAGAAAGTCATGCTGGAAAAACGTTCTGCGGGTGAGAATGTAGCTGCTTATTGCACCAAGTGCAGGTTGAGCTGCGATCATATCATTGTTGCCATGGCTGCGGATGGCGAGACGATTGCCAAGGTAAAATGCAGGACCTGCGGCAGTGCGCACAAATATCGGACTTCCGCTGACATCAAGACGGCCACGGCGTCAAAAAAGAAGGAAGCGGCCGCAAAAACTGCGGAAGTGCTGTGGGAATCCTGCCTGGCCGAAGCGCGGGGGAAAGAGCGCGCCTATGACATGTCCGGGAAGTACCGCATCGGCGATGTCGTGCTCCACAACACCTTCGGAAAAGGCGTTGTCCGGAAGACCTATTACAACAAGTGCGACGTGCTCTTTAAGGACAAAGAACGGCTGATGGCTTCGGCGAACTGACACTTTTTTATTTTTTTACCGGAGGAGCTCAAATAGGGTTCTCTTCGCGTGGGGGACCGCCCCTCGCCCGGGAAGAGACTTCCCGCGTCACTATCCCTTCGTTACTGATACATGGAAAAATCCACCGTTCTCATTACCTGCCCCAAGGGCATCCCTCCCTTTTTAGCGCAGGAACTGCGCGCACTCGGTCGGCCCGTTCTTTCCGAGCAGATAGCCGGCGTGGAAACAACAGGCACGCTTGACGACACGCTGCTGCTCAATCTGCGGATCCGCACCGGGCACCGCGTCCTCTTCCTGGTCAAAGAATTTCGTGCGCACAATGCGAATGAGCTCTACCAGCACCTGTCGGAACTGAGCTGGGAGGACGTTATTCCCGAGGACGGCTATGTCTGCGTGACCTCGAGCGTTGAGACCGCGAGCATCACTGATTCGCGCTTCGCCAACCTTCGGTGCAAGGACGCCATTGTCGACCGGATCAAGGGCAAGCGGGGCACGCGACCCGACTCCGGCCCGGAGCGCGACCGCAGCGTGGTCCATCTCTACTGGAAGGATGACCGTGTTTCGGTGTATCTCGACACTTCCGGCGAGCCCCTCTCCCGCCGCGGATACCGGAAGATTCCGCTCAAGGCCCCCATGCAGGAAACGCTCGCAGCAGCGGTCGTGCTTGCGACGGGATGGGACGGCAGCACAAACTTCATGAATCCCATGTGCGGCAGCGGCACGATCGCCATCGAGGCCGCCCTGATCGGCCTGAACCGGGCCCCGGGGCTCATGCGCAGCAACTTCGGCTTCATGCACCTCAAGGGATTCAACGAAGCTCTCTGGAGCAAGCTTCGCGAGCAGGCAAAACAGGAAGCAACAAAACGTCTGCCCGGCAGGATCCTGGCCACGGATATCAGCCCCGATGCCGTCGAGGCCGCGAAAAAGAACGCAGCAACGGCAGGCGTTGAACATCTCATTGAGTTCAGCGTCTGTAACTTCTCGGATATGCTGCCGCCCGACAACGGGGGCGTTATCGTGTTAAACCCGGAGTACGGAGAGCGGATGGGCGAGGTCAACGAGCTTGCCAAGACCTATGCGGCCATCGGCGACTACTTCAAACAGAAATGCAAAGGCTGCCGGGGTTATGTTTTTACCGGGAGCCCCGCTCTTGCAAAGCAGGTAAAGCTGAAGCCCGCGAGAAAGGTCCCTTTCTACAACAGCGGCATCGAGTGCAGGCTGCTTGAATATGATCTCTATGAAGGAAGCAGGAAGATCAAAAAGCCGAAGCTGCCGCCTGGTTGAAAGCAGCCCGACACGCTCCTTCTGGTTCCCATCGTTCCATACCCCATCCCGCGGCATAGGTGCATCCCCTGAAAATACCCTTCCCGGGTGATTTACTTCGAATTCACGACCCTGTACAGTTAGAAACTATTCGTAAGCAATTTTTCCTGACGACTGCTGCTGCTCAAAAGACCGGGTAAATCAGGTCTATCCTGGCTGGCATGCCAACGGAGATTGAGACGGAAGGCGGTTGTGACGGCTTATTCTAAGGAAGGGGGCAACAGGAATGCGCCACGTGATCATGGGCGGCGGCATCGCCGGCATCTCTGCAGCCGGGGCCATCCGAAGCAGCGATGCCGCAGCTGAAATCATCATGCTGTCCCCCGAAAGCGTCAAGCCCTATTACCGCCCCCTGCTGGCTTCGATCATCGAGAAAGACGATGCCGATATTACCCTGAGCGACGATCCCCGGGAAAAATACCTCATCCGGATGGTCCCGGAAAAAGCCGTTGGTCTCGATGTCCGATCAAAAGAAGTAACGCTTTCTTCCGGCAGACGGCAGGCTTACGACAAGCTCCTGATCGCCACCGGCCGGACCCCGGTCATTCCCGAAACGATTGCGGGCCTCCGCGGGCCGGACGTGTATACGCTCCGGACCCTGGAAAACGCCCGCGCCATTCAGGCCGCCGCGAAACGCGCAAAGAACGCCATTGTGTTGGGAGGCGGTATTGTCGGCATCAAGGCGGCTGTCGCCCTCACGCGCCGGGGGCTTAAGGTAACCCTCATCGAAAAGCACTCCCGGATACTCTCCGGGAAACTCGATCAACAGGGATCAGCCTTCATCACCGGACTCCTGAAGCGTGCAAACATCGATGTCGTGACCAACCAGCAGGAATATGAAGTACTACGGACAGCAGGGACCCTGCAGTCAATACGGCTTGCT
>JAJYKN010000320.1 GCA_021788515.1 Nitrospirota bacterium
GTAGAAACTTGTCTATTCTTGATAAGGGGGGACTGCTCGTCGACAGCGGTTTTATCAAAGCAATCGGAAAATTTGATAAAATCAGGAAAAAATTCACTCATCACAAGGTGCTTGACCTTGAAAACGCTGTTCTCATTCCAGGTCTCATCAACGTTCATACCCACCTTGAACTCCCCGCCTTTTTGGATGAAACACGGGCAAAAACCTTTCCTGACTGGATAATAAATCTTATCAAGGCTAAAAAAAAATTAGGAAAAGATGATTTCTACTCAATCGTTAAGGGAAACATAACGACTCTGATCGGGACAGGCACAACAACAGTCGGAGAAATATGTTCTCATGGGATCAGCCGTGATCTTCTGAAAAAGAGTGGCTTGAGGTCCGTGATATTTCATGAAATCATTGCCATGGATAGTGCTCTAAGGTTACCTATTTCTGCAGTTCGTCATTCAGAATCATTGCTGATGCATCCGGGTCTTTCACCTCATTCACCCTATACGGTTTCAACTGCAATATTAAAACAAATCAATAAAATTGCGAAACAAAATCGTCTTCGTCTGTGCGCGCATATTGCCGAATCAAAAGACGAACTCAGATTACTGCAGCGTAAAAAGAGCGGTCTCGAACAACTCTACCAGTTCGCACACTGGGACCTTTGCTGGGCACCTAGAGGATCTTCTTCCTTCGAATTCCTGAATCGAATCGGTATTCTCTCCCCTCGCCTGCTCGCGGTACATGCTGTGCAGGTCACTGACAACGATATCCAACTCATCAGAAATGCAAAAACATCCATAGCCCACTGCCCCCGGAGCAACAGCGCCTTACATGTCGGGAAGATGCCGCTCAAGAAATTCCTGGATGCAGGCATAACCGTGGGACTCGGCACGGACAGCCTGGCAAGCGTACCAACACTAAACATGTGGGATGAAATGCGATACGCCTATCGAATCCATTGTCGAGATGGTATTTCTGCCGAAGACATATTCAAACTTGCAACCATCGGCGGCGCAAAAGCCCTTGGATTGAATAAAGAGATCGGCACGTTGGAGCCGGGGAAAAAGGCGGATATTATTGCCGTACCCCTTCCTCAAAAAAATACCGGCGACCTCTATTCCGACTTGCTCAGAGAAACGAAATCCTGTATTATGACCATGGTAAATGGTAAGATTTTATACCAAAAATAAATTTCATCCTCCCGATCACAGCAATAATAACGAGATGAGTCATGACTATAGACCGCATCAGAGATAAAGTTTTAGCCGACAAACGCCTTACGCGTAAAGACGGCATCGAGCTGTTCAAATCGAACGACCTCCTTACGCTCGGTCGCATGGCAACGCATGTTGCGCAACAGAAGAATGGCAAACGGGTCCATTTCGTCCAGAACATGCACATCAACCCGACAAACATCTGCGTGAACCGCTGCAAATTCTGCGCATTCAGCAGGAGTAAGGGCGACCCAGGTGCATACGAGATGAGCATCGACGACATACTGAATAAGGCGAGTGGCGCCGGGAAAAGTGTGCGTGAGTTCCACATTGTCTCTGGTCTCCATCCCGACCTGCCGTTTTCCTGGTACCTGGACATGCTCGGGTCGCTGAAAAAAGAATTTCCAAAAGTACATCTCAAGGCTTTTACCGCAGTTGAGATAGACTATCTGGCAAAACTGTCCGGTCTCAGCCTTGCCAACACGCTTTTAAAACTTAAAGAAGCAGGTCTCGGTTCCCTGCCCGGCGGAGGGGCAGAGATATTCAATTCCTCGGTGCGGAACACGCTCTGCGCAGAGAAGATCAGCGGCGCCCGCTGGCTTGAGGTAATCAAAGCCGTGCACAAGATCGGGCTTAAATCAAATGCGACAATGCTCTACGGCCATATCGAGACATATGAGCACAGGATCGACCATCTTTTGAAACTTCGTGAGCTCCAGGACAAGACCAACGGCTTCCAGGCATTCATTCCTTTAAGCTTCCACTCACAGAACACGGAGATCAAGAAATCTGCTTACACCACTGGATTCGATGATCTCAAGACCCTCGCAATATCTCGGCTCATGCTCGATAACTTCGACCACATAAAAGCATACTGGGTCATGCTCGGCGAAAAAATAGCCCAGGTTTCTCTTAACTTCGGCGTTGATGATCTCGACGGGACCGTGGTCGAGGAACGGATCACCAAGGCAGCAGGCGGGACCACTGACGGCATTATGACCAGAGACGATATCGTATATCTTATCAAACAGGCAGGACGGACGCCGGTGGAACGGGATACGGTTTATAACGTCGTGAAAGTTTGGAAGTAACAGGAAGTTTATAGTTCATAGCATGTGGCTCGTAGTAAAACCTTAAAGCTACGATCTATTGCTACGAACTGAGAGCTGATTAGATACGGATGAATACGGATGAACGCGAATTTAAAAAAGATAGTCACCAAAGTCTTGAAAAGTAAACGCGTTGAGCCTGATGAAGGCCTGAACCTATTTCGAAATGCCGATCTCCTGACCCTGGGTGAACTTGCGAATGCCGTGCGGAAGCGTCTTCACCCGGAACGGCTCGTTACCTTTATCGTTGACAGGAATATCAACTACACGAACATTTGCGTGAATAGATGCAAATTCTGCGCGTTCTACCGCGATGCGGACAGCCCTGAAGCATACACTCTGTCAAAAGAGGAAATCTTTAAAAAGATCGAGGAAACGCTTGCACAGGGAGGCACGCAGATCCTGATGCAGGGCGGCGTGCATCCCGATCTCGGGATTGAATACTTCGAAGATTTGTTCTCGTCCATTAAAAGCCGGTTCACCATCCAGATACATTCACTTTCCCCTGCCGAGATTTCTTTCCTGGCCCAAAAAGGCGCTATCAGTGTTTTGGATACGCTTAAACGTCTGAAAGCGTCCGGCTTGGACTCGATTCCCGGCGGGGGCGCCGAGATCCTCGTTGATAGAGTCAGGAAAAAAGTGAGCCCGAACAAAATCCGGTGGCGGCAGTGGGCAGAGGTGATGCGGACCGCTCAGAAACTGGGCATGCCCACGACAGCGACCATGATGTTCGGCAGCCTGGAGACGGACAAGGAAATTATCGAGCACATGGTCAGGCTCAGGGATGTACAGGATGAGACCAGAGGATTTACCGCCTTCATCCCCTGGACATACCAGCCCGGCAATACAGAACTCGGAGGAAGGTCGGCAACTGCGGTTGAATATTTGAAGGTACTTGCCTTATCGCGCACCATGCTCGATAATTTCGATAACATTCAGGCTTCCTGGGTAACACAGGGCGCGAAAATCGCTCAAGTGGCGCTTGAATTCGGCGCAAATGACTTCGGCAGCACCATGATCGAAGAGAATGTCGTTGC
>JAJYKN010000321.1 GCA_021788515.1 Nitrospirota bacterium
GGTTTGCGCATGAACGCCGTTTCGCGGTCCCGGGCAGTCGGTCCTTGGCAGTTCATGGCGGCGACCGCAGAGACCTATGGACTAAAGATGGACTCCTGGGTCGATGAACGAAGAGACCCGGTAAAAGCCACTTATGCGGCGGCCGAATACCTGGAGGACCTGTATAGACGCTTCGGATCATGGCCTCTGGCCCTGGCATCGTACAACGCCGGCGCAGGAAGGATCGAGCGGGCGCTCTTCCAGTCACCGGACAACGGTTTGCCCGGCCTCTACGACTCCCGGCTGCTCCGGAGGGAAACGAGAAACTACGTGCCCAGGCTGTTGGCTGCGGTCATAATCGCGAGAAACCCGGAACAATACGGTTTTGTGGTGAAAAATAAAAAATCGTTCCGATATGAGGAAGTGCGTATCAAGGGGAACACCGCGCTCGAGGACATTGCTGTTTTCGCGGGCTGCACCTATGAGGCCATCAGGGACTTGAATCCGGAGCTTCTGGGCCGGACAATGCCTCCTTATGTCGATCGCTATATGCTCAGGATCCCCGTCGGCGCGAAGAAGAACTATCTTGCCGTCAAGGATCTCCTGCTTCGGAACCTCTTGCTCTCCAAGCACGTATCCGATACGCGGGACGCGGGTTTCGACGAACGTCCCGAGGGGTATGCCGTGCTGAGAAAGAGGGATTCGTCCCGCATGGTTTCCCTGGTATGCCTCGGTGCGCTTCGGACCCTTCCGACTCGCCGAAAGCACCGGAGCCCCGGCCCGTTATCGCCGGCTGCCGCCGGAAAGGTTAACTTTGGAATATGGCCGGTCTCCGGGGCTTGCGGGTCTGAGAGTTCAAGATGCTTCGTTTAGGTCACTGAAGACGAGGAGGAAGAAGAGGGTTGTAAAAACGCGCGGCCCGTCGATACTATTTTTTCTTATAAAAAGGCAGATCGACAATTTTTGCGGCGATCTCGCGGTCCCGGACCTCGATCTCAATTTCCTGGCCCGGCTGGGAATAACGAGCTACGACGTAGCCCAGGCCGATGCCTTTGCGGAGGTGGGGAGATTGGCAGCCGCTGGTCACCACGCCGATTTCCCGGTTTTCCGAAAAGATGCTTCCCCCGCTTTTTGGCTGACCTTTGTCCAGGAGAACAAAGCCCGCGAGCTTTTCTTTTATCCCGCCGGCCTTGAGCTTGAACAGCGCGTCCTTGCCGATGAATTCCTTCTTGAAATCGACAAAGGAATCGAGGCCTGCTTCAAGCGGCGTGCGGGTTTCGTCAATGTCGTTTCCGTACATGAGGTACCCCATCTCCAGGCGCAGAAGATCTCTGCAGGCGAATCCGCAGGCAAGAATGCCTTCGCTGTTGCCCGCATCCATGATCGCGTCCCAGAGCGTCCCGGCTCTATCAACGGGAGCAATGAATTCATAGCCGTGTTCGCCGGTATAACCCGTACGGGAAACGATGACGTGCGTGTCCAGGAGCGGCATTTCCCGGACTGCCTGCAATTTCAACTTTTTAACATGGTGTGATGTCAGCTTGTCAAGGATTTGGCCGGAATGCGGGCCTTGCAGAGACAGGTGGGCCGTGAAAAGCGTCCTGTCAATGATCTCGACATCGGCGGATGCGTGCTGTTTGAGCCAGAGGAGGATCTTCTCGGTATTGACCGCGTTGGTTGACAGCAGAAAGCGGTCCTGCGATGTTTTTTCCGCGGCAAGGCGGAGGACGAGGACGGCGTCAAGGACGAACCCGGCCTCGTTGCAGATGAGGCTGAAATGGGCGGAACCCTCCGCCATCCTGGCCGTGTTCCGGGTGACAATGTTCTGGAGCAGCGAGCCTGCGCCTGCGCCCCGCACTTCTATCCTGCCCAGGTAGCTGATATCGAAGAGGCCTGCTGCCGCGCGCACTGCGTGGTATTCGTCCTGCACGTCGGAGAACTGGAGCGGGACCTCCCAGCCCTGGACGTCCGTCATCTTTGCTTTCAAGAGCTCGTGTTTCGGGTGGAGAACGGTCTGCTTCATTCAGCCCTCCGCGTCGTAATGCGAGTACCGCGTACGGTGTTCATAACAGCGTTTGCGATGAACGGCCCAAGCAGGAGACGGTGACGGCGCTCTTAGAGTCTGAATCTCTCCGGGTCGAGTTTGCCGTCGGCAAGTTTGTGGATGTCTTTCGGCTGGAACGCGCCCTTTTCGGTGATGATGGCCGTGATGTACCGGGCCGGCGTTACGTCGAAGGCCGGGTTTGCGACCTTGACGCCGTCGGGCGCAATCTGAACTTTCCCGAACACGTGGGTCACTTCGCGGGGATCGCGTTCCTCGATGGGGATATCGGCCCCTGACTCAATGCTGAAGTCGATCGTCGACAGCGGAGCCGCCACGTAGAAGGGGATGCCGTGCTCCTTGCAGAGGACCGCGAGGCTGTAGGTGCCGATCTTGTTTGCCACGTCGCCGTTTCGCGCGATCCGGTCGGCGCCGACGATGGCCAGGTCGATCATGTCGCGGTACAGGAAGTAGCCGGCCATGTTGTCGGTAATGAGCGTGCAGGGAATGTTTTCCTGCATGAGTTCCCACGTCGTCAGGCGGGCGCCCTGGAGCACGGGGCGGGTCTCGTCGACGTAGACGTGGATCTTTTTCCCGTCTTCCACGGCGGCCCGCATCACTCCTTCGGCGGTCCCGTAGCCGGCCGTGGCGATGGAGCCGGCGTTGCAGTGGGTGATGATGTTGTCGTTGTCGGAGACAAAGACCGCGCCGTTGGCGCCGATCTTCCTGTTCGTCGCGATGTCGTCATCGATCATTTCCTGCGACTCGCGGACAAGCAGGTCTTTGATGGCGCTGAGGTCCTTGTCCTTGTTCTTCTGCACGAATTTTTTGATCCGGTCGATGGCCCAGAAAAGGTTTACCGCCGTGGGCCGCGTCGCGGCCATGTGAGCGCAGATCTCCTCGAACTTGGGCCAGAATTCGTCAAAAGAGCTTGCCGTTATCTGGCGCGCGCCGAGGGCGAGGCCCATGGCTGCCGATACGCCGATGGCCGGAGCGCCGCGCACCCACAGTTCTTTAATCCCTTTTGCAACGGTCTCGTAATCTCTGCACTCGTTATAGACTGTTTCGAGGGGCAGTTTTGTCTGGTCCAGCATCCGGACGATGCCGTCTTTCCATTCAACGGTGGGGATCATGCATGCTCTCCTTCTTGGGGTAATGGTGCAGGGGTACGGCGGCTTCGATTTAAATATAAAGGAATGGGGGCTGATTGTCAAAAAGAATCTCACGGCGCATTGTGTTTTCGTGACGGGAAAAGGATCGAGCGGCGCGATGCGGCTTGCCGTGGCGTCCTGGCGGCCGCTTGTGCTCGTCAGTTCTCGTACGTTTTCC
>JAJYKN010000322.1 GCA_021788515.1 Nitrospirota bacterium
AATAAAAGGTGTAATTGACCGGGTTTATTCGCGAATGAATATGGGGGGCAAGGAGTTTCAGGCGTCTCCGGGCGCACGAAGGCAGGGAGAACAATACATGACGACTCTGTCTCTCCCATCATACCGTGGTTCATTGAAGGCAACACTGGCTGCATGGCTCCTCTTCATGTCGCTCTGCAGCGTTTCCGCGCTCCCTGTTGAGGCCGATGCCGTAACCGCATCGATCACGGTGAGGGCCGTAGTCCTTCCCATTGCGACGATAAAGATCATAAGCGAACCTGCAACGCTCACGGTGACAAAGGAGGACATCAGCAAAGGGTATGTGGATGCGGACCTGCTGTCGCTGGTCGAGATCAGGACGAACGACCCAAGAGGCTGCGTGCTCACCCTGGATGCGGGAAATGGGCCGTTCAAAAAAACGGAAGTGACGTTGCAGGGACGCACCGTTCTGGTCAATCGCCGGGGCGGAATGATCGTTGTGCATCTTTTCGGACGCCAGGTAGTTCCCCTGCAGTACCGGTTCCTGCTGGGGAGCGACACGCCCGAGGGAACTTACAACTGGCCGTTTTCCCTTTCAGCCAGTCCCCTGTGAACTTAAAGACTTGACCTTGCCGGGGAACGTACTTCTTCCATCGGACATTGGAGCCCTCCTTATTGATTGCAAATAAGGAGGGCTCCGTACCCGATAATCCGCTCTTTCGTTATTGAACAGTGAACGTCCAGGAGGTGCTCAGCATCTGGCCGCAGGCCCCGCCGGAGCCGGTGAGCACGTTCTCATCAGTGTAGGGCGCATAGGGCGGCTGGCCGCACGATCCCCCGTATGCCCAGGCCAGGGTCTTCATCGGCAGGGTCAGGGAGGACGTGCCGCACGTAAGGGTCACGTCAGGCCCGTCCCCGAGGATCGAGAACTGATACTGCATGGGATAGAGTGTGTTCGTTGCCGTATAGACGACGAGCGAGCTTGAGTGGGCCGCCGGTGTGCCGGTATCGATCGTTGCAGTGTACGGATAGGGATCGCAGCCCGGGAAATTGATGGTCCCGGTGATGGTCCCGCTCGGCAAATAGCTTCGCACGTCGCCCAGGTCCTCGAACTGGGTCCAGCTGATGCGGGTGGTGCCCGAGACCCCCATGTTGTTCGTGAACTGGAAATCTCCGCCATAGGTCTTGGCATCGGAGAGGATCTTGACCTTCGCCGTAAGCGGGTATTTTGTGTTGTTGTGGAGGATGTCCTTGATCATGGCGCTCACCACGACCGTGTCGGGATAGGGCTTCGCTGCCGGTGCGATGTAGCCCGCCTGCTCAAAAGAACCGTAGATCGAGCCGACCACGGTGTTGCCGCCGGGAATGGTATTCACCGCCCAATCGTTATTGTCCATGATGACAGAAGCAACGCCCGTGTCGAGCCTCGCCCACCCGAAACCGAGCACCGGCCTTTGGAACGTCGTTGGATCGGGTGTTGTGCCCAGCATGGGGTAGCTGAGATTGATCACAAATTGCATCCCGTCGTTCACGTGCAGTGTGGCCGATGACGGAAAAATCCGCATCCGCTCAATCATGGACCAGCGGCTGAAATGAGTTGTCGTGGCCGTCAGCGTGCTCGTCAACGTGTCCAGCGTTGTAGTCAGGTCCTGCAGTTCCCAGTAGCCGTCAGCATCCTGCATTGCGATGTTGAGCGCCTCGGGGGCCGTTCCCTCCAGGTCCGCGTCCGTGTAAGTGAAGGAGAGCTGGACAGGCTTGGCAAAGATCTGGCCCTCCGGCAGCAGCTGATAGCCGAGGCCGATCCCGCCAAAGGCCTCATTCGTGATCGGCTGGATCGTGATGGTCGTATCCGATGCCAGGGCGCCGGCAGGGACACTGATCGTGATCCGGCTGTCCGGCGTGCTCACCGTTCCTCCGGCGGCCCCGATGATTGCAGCGGTTGCCGTCCCGGTGGGCGTGCCTTGCGACGTGGGGGTCGGCGTCGGCAGCACATCCGGTGAGGTGCTTGCTGATCCGCCGCCTCCGCTGCTGCAGGCGATCAGGGAAATGCTGAAAATCATGAGTACGACGGCGATCAGGATCGATCTGTTTCGCATTGAAAAATCCTCCTTGTGTTTTCGTGCGGTGACGGAACCGCATCAGCGTCTCTACTTCCCCAACATCGATACCAGGCGGTCGAAGTCCAGCCGGCCGAAGAAGTCGTCACGGATCTTCTCCCACTTCGGGTTCTCCAGCTCGTACTTCCCGTTGCGCCTGACCACATGGTCCGTCCAGGTGAACGAGACGGTCAGGAACTGCGGAGCGGACCTGGGCAGGTTCGGATCGAAATAGGCCATGTCCGGTGTGGCAAAGGGCTTGCCGTGCATGGTGTTGTCGCACATGGTCCGGTTGCCGCAGAACTCCAGCTTGGTGGGGGAGAACTTGAAATACTCGTCGGGGTACAGCGTGTTGGCCGCCACCAGGGCCGGCAGCTCCAGCTGCGCAGGCGTGAATTTCGCCCGGAGCCCGTCAAGATAGGCCCGGGTCTTGTCGTGGATCTTGTTGAACTTGGCCCGCGCTTCCTCCCGTTTCTGTTCATCGGTGCGGTAATCCTTCAGGTACCGTTCCGTCCACTTCTGTTTCTGCTGCTCGTCCTTTGCTCCCTTGAGGAACAGCTCCAGCCCCTTCTGTTTGTCCTTTTCCTGCACGTCCGCCCGCCGGATGGGGGTGATCATATCGGCGGTCTTGAGGCCCTTTTGCCACTCCGCATCGGCTGCAGCGGCCATATGGTCCAGCAGTTCCCTGCGGCTGGCGTACTTGAAGGGAGACTTTCCCGGACGGGAGACCAGCACCACCCAGGTGATCTGGACGCCGCCGGGAGTGTTGTGAGTGTCCGCCTCAAAGGCCGGAAAGCCCCGAATCTCGCCGATGGGAGATCCTAATTGTTGATACTTCTTCCCGTTGATGATGGCCCCTTCTCCGGATGACATGGCCCAGACCCCGTTGGCATGGATCGAGACCTCGCCGCTGTACTCGCCCTCAAGGTCCAGTCTTCCCCCGTCGCAGGTATAGGAGAAGAGCGGCACGTTCAGGCGATAGCTTTTGGGGCCGCCCTTGTAGACCTCGCCCCCGGCCGACCGGTACCACTTGGCATCATAGCCTTTTTGCTCGCCCAGCGCCTGGTGCACCAGGTCCGCAAAGACGGCCATCCGCTTAATCACATCGGGCTGCTCCGCCTTCGCGATGGAGCTGCCCGGTATGTCCACACCGGGCTCGACGATCCCTTTCCAGGCGCCTGCCTTCTCTTGCGCCGATCCCTCCGTGCAGGGTCCCAGGTCCTTGCCGCTTGCAGCTCCTGCGGCCAT
>JAJYKN010000323.1 GCA_021788515.1 Nitrospirota bacterium
CTTCGGCCTGACCGGGGCCGCATGCTCCATCGGCGAGCAGCCGGTGAAGGAGCTGATCGACCCCGCTGCCATGGCCAGGATGAGCGTGGGTGAGGCGCTCACGAACATCGTCTGGGCCGAGGTCTCTGCTCTCGGCGACATCCGGTGCTCCGCAAACTGGATGTGGGCGCCGAAACTTCCCGGCGAAGGCAGCAGGCTCTACGATGCCGCCGTTGCCATGCGCGACGTGATGATCGAGTTCGGCATGGCAGTTGACGGCGGCAAGGACAGCCTGTCCATGGCCGCGAAAGTCACGAACCCCGACAACACGAGCGAGACCGTAAAGTCGCCGGGAACGCTTGTGATCTCGGCCTACGTCACCTGCCCGGACATCACCAAGACCGTGACGCCGGACCTGAAAGCACCGGGTAAAAGCAAAATTATTTTCATCGACCTCGGCAACGGCCAAAACCGGCTCGGCGGCTCGGCCCTTGCCCAGGTCTTCGGCCAGGTGGGCGACACGTCGCCGGACCTCGACGATCCGCAGCTTTTGACCAGGACGTTTAACGCCGTGCAGCAGCTCGTGGCAGAGAGGCTTATCCTTGCAGGACATGACCGGTCCGACGGCGGACTCGCGACGACCTTGCTCGAAATGGCCTTTGCCGGAAACTGCGGCATCGACATCGACCTGGGCAAACAGAAGGACGCCATCGCTGCTTTGTTCTCAGAGGAGCTCGGGCTTGTGCTGGAATATCTCCCGGTTGAAGAAGAAACAATCTTCAAAATACTCGATACAGCCGCGGTCCCTTACCAGGTTATTGGCAAGACAAAGGTTGAGAAACGAATACTCTTCTCACTCAAAACTCAAAACTCAGAACTCAAAACCGTCCTGAATGAGGATATGCTCGTGCTTCGCGACATCTGGGAAGAAACGAGCCATCAGCTCGACCTATTGCAGCGGAACCCCGAGAACATCCGAGAAGAGCGAAAAAACATCTACGACCGCAAAGGTCCGTCCTTCGTGATTCCCTTTACGCCCGCGCAAACGTCCGAGGCCCTTTTCTGCGCTCCATCGAAGCCGAAGGTCGCGATCATCCGGGAAGAGGGGAGCAACGGCGACCGCGAAATGGCCTCCGCCTTCTTCCTCGCAGGGTTTGAGCCCTGGGACGTGACGGTCACCGACCTGCTTGAAGCACGGATCACGCTCGACCGGTTTCGCGGAGTAGTCTTTGTCGGGGGGTTCAGCTATGCCGACGTGCTCGACTCGGCCAAAGGCTGGGCAGCGTCCATCCGGTTCAACAAGAAGGTCTGGGACCAGTTCGAAAAGTTCTACCACCGGAGCGATACCTTCAGCCTCGGCGTATGCAACGGGTGCCAGCTCATGGCGCTTTTGGGCTGGGTTCCCTGGCAAGGCATCGCCGACGAGCTTCAGCCTCGCTTCATCCATAACAAGTCCGGCCGCTTCGAATCGCGTTTCTCTACCGTAAAAATTCTGAAGAGCCCGGCGATCATGCTTAACGGCATGGAGAATTCCGTACTCGGCATCTGGGTCGCCCACGGCGAGGGCCTTGCCTACTTCCCGGACAACGACCTGTTCAACGAGTGCGAACACGGTCTCGCTCCGATCCGTTTTGTCGACGACGAATCAAAGATCACCGAAGCCTATCCTTTCAATCCCAACGGCTCAGCCGCAGGCATTGCCGGCCTCTGCTCGCCCGACGGCCGTCACCTCGCCATGATGCCGCACCCCGAACGCGCGGTCCTCACCTGGCAGTGGGGCTATCTGCCGGAGGACATGAAGAAATCCCTCGAAGCTTCGCCGTGGCTCAAAATGTTCCAGAACGCGCGGGAGTGGTGCGAAAAAACGGCCTCAACATGAACGATCAACAGCCCACCGATCTTCTTCACGGCATCACCCTGGAAATGATCCTTACCGAACTCGTGGAACGGTATGGATGGGAGGTACTGGGACAACAGATCAAGATCAGATGTTTCACGAATGACCCGAGCATCAGGTCCAGTCTCCAGTTTCTGAGAAAAACACCGTGGGCGAGAAACAAAGTCGAAGCACTGTATCTGCGCTATAAAAGGGAGACCGTGAAATAAACCGCGCCTTTGCATCGTCGTCGTATCTCCGCCGCCCCTTTTATATTGACAGAGCGAATCGTTGTGTATATATTTCGATCAGATGAAGCCGATCACCGAAGCCGAAGTCGTACAGGCATGTCAGACGATCTTCGGAAAAGACGTCAATATCAGCAGGGGATTCCTCCATTACTTGCAGCCGAGCGGGGCTAAATCGGCCTACCGGAAGAAGGCCAAGGAACATCACCCCGATTTTTTCGCGACTGATACCCTCCCTGTTCAACAGAAGCAAACCGCCCTGTTCCGGGAAATACTGCATGCCTACGATGTCATCAACCTCTTTTTCGCGCAGCGTGAAGCAGGAGCATGGCATTCCCCTCCAGGAGATCTGCATGAACGCGGCCGCCGTTGGGAAGCCCCGCGCCCCGATGCGCCGCCAAAATCCCCATCAGCGCCCCGCGGCCAAGGCGCATACTACCAAGGCAGCGTCCCGCTTCGCACACTCCAGATCGGCCAGTATCTGTACTATTGCGGAAAAATTTCGTTCGATCAGCTGATCAATGCACTCGTGTGGCAGAGAAAACAACGCCCTTCCATCGGAGACATCGCCCTGCGCTGGGGATGGCTTGGCACCGAAGCTTGTGGAAAAATATCCGGCGCACACCTGCGGCCGAGGCTGTTCGGTGAAAAAGCCGTTCAACTGGGCCTGCTCACTATTTTCCAAGTGAACACCTTGCTCATGTACCAGCGTTCTCAGCAGCACCAGCTGGGTCAGTATTTCATTCTGAACAATATTTTGCCGGCCAGCGATATGGACCGCCTGGTCCAGGACCTCAAAGAGCACAATGCCGCTCTCCTGGCAAGCTCGGTCCGAAGGAACAAGCACTAGGAGCCTGATCTTCATGCAGCCTGCTCTGATCGCCCCCCCTGATAAAAAATTTCCTCTGCTTCTAACCACCTTCTCACACTCCTGATATACTTTGAACAGTCACCCCCATAAAGTCGAACAAAAAAGTAATCCTAATACTTAAGTTGGCTGCGCTGAAACCGCGTCTGACAAAATCAGAAGGAGGGCTTCAACATGGCAAAAGCAAAAAAAATCAAACACCTCAGTTTCATGATGCCCGACAGGCCTGGGCTGCTGAATGATGTCACGACCGCGCTCACGAACAAAAAAATAAACATAGGCGCCATCTGCGCCTATGGCATGCAAGGCGAGGCAACCTTCATGCTAACCACGGACAGCAACGCAAAAGC
>JAJYKN010000324.1 GCA_021788515.1 Nitrospirota bacterium
GGTCCGCACGTATCTCGGCGTCCCCGTGACCCGGCCGAAGGTCGCGTTCTTCGAACTGTCGTCCTGCGAAGGCTGCCAGCTCCAGATGGTGAACAACGAAGCGACGCTGCTCGATTTTCTTTCGCTCGTGGAAATCGTCGCCTTCCGCGAGGCCATGACCGAACGGGCCGACGATTACCATATCGCCTTTGTCGAAGGAAGCGTCACCCGCGCCGACGAGGTGGAGCGCCTCAAGAAAATCCGGAGCACTGCAAAGGTGCTCGTCGCACTCGGCTCCTGCGCCTGCTTCGGCGGCGTGAACCAGCTGAAGAACCGGTTCCAGGACCCCGCTTGGGTGAAAAAACAGGTCTACGGCAGCCATGTTGTCGAATCGAACGATCAGGCTCAGCCGCTCGAAGCGTTCGTCCCCGTCGATCTCCGGATCTTCGGCTGCCCGGTGAAAAAAGAAGAAGTGGAAAAGATCGTGACGAACGTCGTGCTCGGCAAGTCCGTCGTCCTTCCCAAGTATCCGGTCTGCATGGAATGCAAGGCCAACGAAAACACCTGCCTCTTCGACATCGGCGAGCCGTGCCTCGGTCCCATCACCCGCGGCGGTTGCGACTCCTGGTGCCCGAACAGCCGTATGGGCTGCTGGGGGTGCCGCGGTCCTGCCGAGGATGCCAATGTGGAGCAGATGAAAGAGATTATGAAGAAGAACGGGTTTTCCGAAGAGACGATGCTCGACCGGCTTGAATGCTTCGGTGGGTTCGCCAAGCACGCGGATGACATGAGAAAGAACCTGGATATGAAGAAATAACTGACGGTCTCACGCGGAGGCGCGGAGTGCGCGGAGTAAAAACTCATGATATAAGATATAGAGTATGAAACAACTTTTCATTATTTGTATTCTTAATGCTTTGTTGAGAAACTTAGTTTTTCAGCTTTTCTCCGCGTCCTCCGCGCCTCCGCCTGCACCCAGCGATACGAGTGCTCGGCGCGAGTGCAGGGCGCGTGAGACAAAGGACTTTTTATGAAAACAACCCGCACCATCGATATTCACCACATCACCCGGGTCGAAGGCCACGGCAACATCAAGATCGCCATCCGGGACGGGAAACTGGAAGAGGCCCGATGGGAAGTCGTGGAAACGCCGCGCTTCTTCGAGGCCATGCTCGTCGGCAAAAAATGGGAGAACGCGCCCTGGATCAGCGGCAGGATCTGCGGCATCTGCTCCATCGGCCATACGCTGGCGAGCATCCGTGCAATCGAAAACGCCTTCGACATCGTTCCGACGGAACAGACCGGAAAACTCCGCCTCCTGCTGAAGCACATGGAAACCCTCCAGAGCCACGTACTCCATCTTTATTTTCTTGCGGCCCCCGACTTTTTGAACGTGGGCAGCGTTTTTCCGCTCATCGGTTCTCATCCCGACGTCGTAGCGCGCGCTGCACGGATGAAACAGCTCGCCAATGACGTCTGCGACTGCATCGGCGGACGGCGAATGCACCCTACGAGGACCGTTGTAGGCGGCTTTACCATGGTGCCGGAGAAAAAGGAACTGGTGCAGTTCAGGACGCGCCTGAAAGACGCTACGGACGACCTCCTGCGGACCGTGGAACTGTTCCGGACCTTCGTGGTCCCCGACTTCACGCGCGAGACCGAGTTCGTATCGCTCAAAAGCGACACGAGTTATCCCTTTATCGGAGGGGACCTGGCATCGACTGACGGTGTCACGAGGAAGGAGCACGAGTACCGGTTGATGACCAATGAATACACGGTTGAGCAGTCGACGTCAAAATGGAGCCGCCTGTCGCGCGAATCCTTTGCCGTGGGAGCGCTCGCCCGGGTGAATAATAACTTCGACTTCCTGCATCCAGCCGCACAAGAAATAGCCGCAAGCTTCGGGCTCAAACCAATGAACCACAACCCCTATATGAACAATATCGCCCAGCTCGTGGAATGCGTGCATGTGGCGATGGAGTCCGTCCGGATCATCGATGAGTTCACCGGCTCCGCCTGGCAGGAGCCGCGCCAGCCGGTTTCTCCCAAAAGCGGTATCGGCGTCGGCGCCGTGGAAGTACCCCGGGGGATCCTGTATCACAGCTATGAATTCGACAACGAAGGCAGGATCACGCACTGCGACTGCGTGATCCCCACGAGCCAGAATCACGCCAACATCCAGCACGATCTGAAGAAACTGGCAGAACAATATGCATCACAGGGGAAGCAGGACCGGGACATCGAGCTCCTGGCCCAAATGCTGGTCCGCTCCTACGATCCCTGCATCTCCTGCTCGGTACACTAATCTTAAATCGTACCCCCTCTCCTTGCCCTCTCTTCCTATGGAGGAGAGGGCTATTTTTTGTTTCCTTTCAAAACGGGAAATCGGATTTTTTTCTTCCTGTCCCCTCGTGGGAGAGGACTGAAGTGAGGGGGACTTCTTCGGTCTTTTAAGATTGGAGGTGTTTAGCTCTCTTCCCTTTTGCGGTTCATTCTGAAGATCAACAACAGGAGAAGCAGGAGGAGCAAAATATACAGCAGGGGATTCGACAGGAACACATTCTCTTCGTACACATTGGTGACATATCGATAAGTCGTTGTCACAACTTCCGTTTTTGGCCCATCCTTCGTCAGTGAATACGTCTCCGAAGAAGTACTCTCCAAAACAGCTGCGGCAGGAACCTCCGGCTCTTTCACTTGTTTGGACTTTTTTATTCGTACCGGGTTTCCGTCCTTGTCATGAAAATGATATTCCCCGTAAAACAGCCCCCACTCTTCGCATCCCCGCAAGCATTTGTGCCCCCCGTACCGGTCCGTTTTCCCGGGGTGGCCTTCAGATATGAGCGGACAACTGCACAAAAGAATAAGAATGAGAAGCCTTTTCATGCGACGAGTGTAACCGAACACAATCATGCTGTCAATATTGGGGTGCAGCATTCATTTGCCGTCTTTTTTCTTGACAACAACTGTTCGTGATGTTAAATTATCGCTCTTACAAGCAGACAAATGGGGCTGTAGCTCAGCTGGGAGAGCACAAGGCTGGCAGTCTTGGGGTCAGGGGTTCGATCCCCCTCAGCTCCACCAAAATAAACAAAGCTGGTCATAATTGACCGGCTTTTTTTATTTTGATGAGGGGGATCGAACCAAGAGGGTTTGGGGGGGGGAATTCCTTCTTCCTTTTAAATTCCGCACTCCACATTTGACCCATTTCCCTCAACTCCACTCGATACTAAACCGGAAATACAACCCCGGACAAGCGGCTGCATTCTGAAAGATATTTTTCCTGCACAGCCGGGTCTGCGGCAGCGGGATGAAAGCTCCGGGGTTGTTGATGAT
>JAJYKN010000325.1 GCA_021788515.1 Nitrospirota bacterium
CATCTCCCCGGCCTGGTCGCCGGACGGCAAGCGCATCGCTCTGGCGCTTTCCAAGGACGGCGGCACCGAGATCTATACCATGAGCAAAAACGGGAATGACCTGGAGCGGCTCAGCTACGGCGCCTCGGACAATGTGGCCCCCTCCTGGGCGCCAAACGGCAGGGAAATCGTTTTTACCTCGGGCAGGGCCGGCACGCCGCAGCTGTACATCATGGGCGCCGACGGGACCGATGTCCGCAGGATCACCTTCGAAGGGAACTATAATGCGTCTCCGAACTGGTCGTCGCGGGGAGACCGGATCGTGTTCGCCTCGCAGGTCCACGGCCTGTTCAAGATCGCAACAGTGAATCCCGACGGCTCGGATTTCCGCGTGCTCACCAGCGGTCCGGGAAGCGATGAAAACCCGACGTGGTCGCCCTCGGGCAGGCAGATCCTCTTCAGTTCGGACCGGGAGGGGAAATTCAACCTGTATATCATGAATGCAGACGGTTCGGACCTCGAACGGATCACGCCGAACGACGCCAACTATACTTCGCCGGCCTGGTCCCCGTGACGGAGCAAAGCCGGGTCCGGCTGTCATTGCTTTTCCTGCCTTTTGTCCGTGCCGCGGATTGCGTGCATGTCGCGAGGAGGATACCGTATGGACTATCAGCAGCATCAGCCGGTTCCTGCGGCGCGCCGGGATCGCCAACAACATCATAAAGCTTGACACCGGGCAGATGGCCGTTGACTTTCTGTTCAAGGAACACCTATGCACCCTCGGCGCAAGCATCGGCATCAGCATCTATCCCCAAGACGGCGACGATGCGGAAACCCTCGTTAACAAGGCGGATGCTGCGATGTACTGCGTCAAGAACAGCGGCAAAGGCGGCTATGCTTTTTCCTCTCCCCTCTGACCGGGTCGGGTCATGCCTCTTCACACCACAGAGCCCGGAACGATCCCCTGTGCTATACTTGAAGAAAGGTCGCGCAAAAGGGTCGAGGCCCTGCCGGCGCGCCAATGTCTGTGCAGGGGGATGTTCTATGCCGCACTTCGGTTTAATGGATGAAAAAACCCTCGGTCCGGTTGCGGGGCCGCTGCTCCGCGCGCGACTTCACATTCGCGGTGGAAGACGCAGGCTTCGCGAAGGGAAAATTGCGGCAGGGATCGCGACGCTCTATGACGCTCTTGAGGGGGCGATGCAGGCTTATGTGGCTGAACCGGCGCGGAAGGCGCGTCTTGTTGTCAAGAAAGACGAGCTGAATGATGACAAGAGGCTCTATGCGGCGCTCGTGCGATCGGGGGTGCTTGACGGCGTATTTGATTTTGACGCCTTCGACCGCCTAACCGAACGGGCCTTGAACGAAGAAATGCCGGGATACGACTACCATGCACTTCTCTCGGACCTTGAGTCCGTCATGACCCAGCTGGGCGTACTGCCTTTTGATGAATCCTCCCTGCCGCCTGAAGACCCGAAGACGTTCTGAAAGCAAAAGCGAGTCGGGGAATCGGTGAAACGGCGAGAAGAGTTTTTTCGCCGATTCCCCGATTCGCCCCCTCTCCGGTTCGGTGTGGATTCCATGAACAGACTAGCCAACGAAAAATCAGCCTACCTAAAGCACGCCGCGCACCAGAAGATCGACTGGTATCCCTGGTCCGACGAGGCCTTTGAGATAGCGCGGCAGGAGAACAAACCCGTTTTCCTGAGCACGGGCGCCGTCTGGTGCCACTGGTGCCATGTGATGGCAAAGGAATCCTTTGAAGATGAAGAGACGGCGCGGCTCCTGAACGATCTTTTCATCAATATCAAGCTCGACCGCGACCAGCGGCCCGACATCGACCGCAGGTACCAGCAGGCCGTTGCAGCCATGGGGGGAGGAAGCGGTTGGCCGCTTTCGGTTTTTCTGACGCCCGACAAGAGGCCTTTCTACGGCGGGACCTATTTCCCGCCCGAAAACCGGCAGGACAGGCCGGGGTTTAAGAACGTGCTGTGGTCCGTGCACAAGTTTTACACGACGAAGCAAAATGATGCTGCGGAATACGCAGAGCGCGTCATGGACGTACTCAAGATTGAGGAGCTCGATCCCACAGATATCGACGAAACAATGGTCAGGGAGGCGGAGAGCGCCATGCTTTCCCAATTCGACATGCAGAACGGGGGGTTCGGCACGGCCCCCAAGTTCCCCATGACCGGGGCGCTCGAGTTCCTCATACGGCGGTCCCTCCTGCCCGAGGGGGCCGCTGCGGGCAAGGCCGCGCGCGTCATGCTTGACGCCATGGCCCGCGGCGGATTTCACGACCATCTGGGCGGCGGGTTCCATCGCTATTCCGTCGATGAGGCGTGGATCGTTCCGCACTTCGAAAAAATGGCCGACGACAACGCCGGGCTGCTCAGGAATTATACGGACGGGTATGCCGTATTCGGCGAAGAAAGGCTTCGCGACGTTGCGATGGACATCGTCGCATTTACCCGGCAGGTGCTGTCCGATCCTGACGGCGGATTCTATGCGAGCCAGGACGCTGATGTGACGCCCGATGACGAGGGGGGATACTTCACCTGGAGCGATCATTCGCTGCGAGCGGCACTGGATTTCGACGAATACACGGTGCTCAAGGCGTACCTGCTGCACGAGAAGGGGAGCATGCACCATGATCCGGCAAAGAAGGTGCTGTTCGTGGAGCAGGCCGTGGAGGACATCGCGAACGCTTTCGGGAGGGATGTCGCGTCCATCCAAAGGACCATCGAACGAGGCAGGAAAAAACTGCTCAAAGCCCGGGCCAAGCGGACGGCCCCCTTCATCGACCGCGCGCTGTACACCGCGCAGAACGGCATGCTGATAGCGGCCTGGTTCCACGCCGGCAGCGTGTTTGGCGAGGGGACGATCACGGCTTTTGCAGCCAGGAGCCTAGAGCGGGTCCTGCGGGAACGGCTTGTCAACAGCGCGCTGCTGCACGTCGAAGGCATCCCTGCCGGGCTGGACGACTACATCCACCTCATCGATGCGCTGATCGAGGGCTATGTGGCAACGGCGGAGCAGCGGTATCTTACGCAGGCCGATGAACTCATGACCGCCTGCATCGAACGCTTTTACGACAATCCGGCGGGAGGATTTTTCGATACCGAGACAGAGGTCCTGGGCACGAGGCTCAAGAAGATCGAGGACGTGCCCCATCCCTCGGCCAATGCCCTGGCCATTCTCCTGCTCCTGAAACTGTCGCTCATGATTGGCAAGGACGAATACCAGCGGATCGCCCGTCAGTCGCTCAGGCTGTTCGCCGGGTTTGCGCGGGAGATCGGCGTGCATGCCGGGATCTACTTCTGCAGCCTTGA
>JAJYKN010000326.1 GCA_021788515.1 Nitrospirota bacterium
GTCCGGTTACAAGCGCGGAATGCTGACGGCCGTCGAGCCTGCGTCCGAGCCGCTTTTCCTTCGGAAGCGGCAGTTCGTCCACCATCAGGGTTTTGTCATCTTCTTTAAAGATGGTGTAGAAGGTTGCTTTGTCGACCTCCAGATATCCGCCCTTGTAAGCTCCCGGCATGTCCACACCGTCCACACGAAGGAGGATATGAAAGGGATCGACAAAGTTCATGGAATGTTCGGCATCGGAGAATACCCAACCCGTATCGGGATAATAAATTTCCAGATAGGCGTGGTACCCTCCATCATTCACCTTCACGCCCCAGTAATCCTTTGAGAACCCCCACTCATAACCCGGAGGCAGGTAGCCGTGAGCAACCCTGGCAGGAATGCCGGCTGCGCGCAGCAAGGCGACAGCAAGGTTGGAATAGCCGACACAGTAGGCTTTCTTATAGTTGAGCGCAGAAAGCGCATCGTTGGGAACGGTAATGCTCGTGTCGAAGGTGAGGTTATCCGCAATCCAGGAAAGGACGGCGCTTGCAGCTTCATGGGCATACGTGCTCCCCCTCGTGATTTCCCTGGCCAGCCGCACGATCCTCGGGGCCTGGGACTGCCGATCCGGCTCCGGCATGAGGTACTGGGAAAGCGAGGCAGGAACCGCCTGGGCAGGGATCGGGAACGGGACCCGTGTTTTCATCGGCCCCATCTTCGACGTGATCCGGACACGTTTGCTGAACTCGTCGAGATTGGTCACCTTCTGTTCGAAGGATTCATTGGAATAATCAGGTATAAAGGCAACGCCGCGGGGATTCACGATATCATAAATTACCGTGTGTTCGCCTTCGAGCACCTTGAGGTCCGCAAAAGCGCCGGAGGGAGCGATCATGAATAAAACGAACATGAGGGCTGATACTACAATTTTCGTCATCTCTATCACAAAAGCCCGCCCCGCCGGAGGCAGGGCGGGCTTTTGTCCCATCCTGTCAGAATTTGAGCTGATTCTTGAACTCGCGAATTGCCAGAAGTGCATCGGCGCCCGAGACCGGGTCTGCCGGCCTGAATTCACCGGTCGCTTTGTCAGCCTCAAGGAATCCCCGTGACGTCACGGTCATAATTGCGTTAAACGAGTAAAGATCGTTGCGCACGTCCGGGAACGGCGAGGTCGCGCCAAGGAACTTTGTGGCAAGCTTTTCATCGCCGCTCACCTTGATTAAAATATCCTCCAGCATAAGCGCAAACTCACCCTTGGTAATGAGCTTGTCCGGCTCGAACTTGTGGTTCGGGCCTGCTTCGAGGCCGCGGATCTGGAGCTTCAGCACCGTTTCGATGCTCGGCTTGAGCCAATTATCCGCTATGTCCGTCGCCGGCTCCATCTTTGTCACCGTTTCTGTTGCCATGGCAGTAGACGCTTCCGTCGGGGCCTTGAAGCTCGTATCATACGTCTTGACACCTCGCTTGGTAAAGAGCTTTTCGAGGTTCATTTCCTGATCGAAGAGCGCGGCAACATCCGCCCGGTCGATCTTGTCGATCAGGGCGATCTTCTTCCCGATCTCGGTCCCCGGCGCTGCGCGCTGAATTTTCTGGATCACAGACCACTCTGCATTGGCTTCTCCGACAAAGTCACGATTCATGTCGAGAACCGCACGGAACATGGTCGAAGCCTTGTCGAAATCCAGGGCCATCTTGTAGCACATCCCCATGTAATAGTGCAGCCGGGGGTTATTCGGCTCCTTCTCATTCGCTGCCTTGAACTCTTTTTCAGCGGCTTTGACGAGGTCTCCCACCTTCTTCTGATCTTTGGCCATTTGCATGCCGTACAGTCTGATCATGCCGATGCGGGATTCGATACCCCTGGTTTCCAGGTCCTTTGCCTTTTCCATGTTCTCGAATGCAGGCTTGAAGTCGCCCTTCCTGCCCAATACCAGACCTTTGCCGATGTATCCGAGCGGCAATTTCGGATCCAGGGCAGCGGCGCGATCGAATTCGCGCATTGCATCGTCAAGTCTGTCGGCGTCCAATGCTCTCAGACCCTCAGTGTAGTGGTATTGGGGCGTATCCATAATCGAAGTTGACGGCGCTGCCTTGGGAGCGCAACCGGCGGCCATAACCACCACAGCCAGCACCATCATAAGCGTCGCAAGACGTTTTATCTGCGTATACATTCTTTCCCTCCCGTACTTCAGGATCGGCCAGCCGGGGAAATTCCCGATGTGCCGTGAATTAATCAACCAGGATGATGACCCTGCACTTCTGGAGCATATTCAGGTTTTGCGCTGCACTCTGGAGCGCGGCCGCGTCAGCGTTGCTGATCACCGTATCCACCCGCGCATCACCCGAGACCTTGAGCGCTTTCACCATCATCGGCTTGTCGGTCACGCGGGGGTTGGCTTGAGCAGCGACGGGGTCCTTAAGATAGCCCACCATGCCTTCACGGACTGCGAAATCCCTGCTGACCCAGGCTGAACCGTATACTTCCTTGCCGTCTTCGTTCAGGATTTTCGGCGCCATCGCCGGTCGCACTCCGAGTCCCCGTGCGTCGACGATCAACCCAGTGTAGAGCTGGCCGGGAGCGGCCGTTGCGCCGGAAGGCGCGGTCAGGGGAGTTGACGGCGTTGCCAGGCCTTTCGGCAGGAGAGTATCCGCGAGTGCGCCCGTGAGTCTCATGCCCACGGTCACCTCTACGGAGCCGTCGGACATGTATTTTTTGTCAATAGGCATTGCGCCCTGAATAAAGCCGCTCACTTCCGTCTTGATCACATCGCTCGTGACCATGAAATTCTCAACAGTGGTCGCGGAATCCACCCTCACGCCCTTTACTGCCTCGAGCAGGTTCCGTAAGGCAACGACTTGGGCTGCCCGTTCTGCCATGGCCCTTGCCTGGGCTGCATTCGCAGGCTGGGCGGGCGGCGCGCCGATTCCCACTGCCGTAATCATACCCGTGGTCCAATCCACTTTGCCTGTTGAACCCACCGACTGTTCAACATCCGTGACCGTGCCTGCCATCTGTGCTGATGCGCTGCCTGCTGCCAAGGCAAGTAAAACTGTACAAATGAGCACTATAATTACTGGTTGTTTTCCTGACATAGTAAACCTCCTTCTTCATAATTGAGCTGCTCTTTTTTTGCAACGCATAATTTTTTTTCGGTTTGGCGCCGTGCTGCACTTCTCCGGATTAAGAGTAAGATATTTAAAATAATTAGTATTATATATCGAGAATAGCCGCAGGAGCTCATTCCAGTCAAGGTAATATTCACGTAAAGAAATACCTTCGACAAAACCTCGGGGATTTCGCTGTCAGAACCGTGCGGGAAAGATCGG
>JAJYKN010000327.1 GCA_021788515.1 Nitrospirota bacterium
CGTTTCCCGATCGTCATCAGCCGCGATGAGCCGTACTGCATGGACGTAAGCTATGCGGAGGACATGGGGATCACGCTGGTCGGTTTTGCACGGGGAGACCGGATGAACATATACTCCTGGCCGAAGCGGATCGAGATGAAATAGGCATGCAACCGTGGTCATGGCCTCGAATTGTTGTAACCGCCGCCCTTCCGGCTCCCTCGAATTTCCCTTTCATACTCATCGAGTTGAAAAGTCGAAGTATTTCTGTTATTGTTTATATGGGTATTCCGAGAGCGGAATACCCTTTCGGTTTAGAGGAGGAATATGAACAATCTGCATGAATTTACCGCTGAACCCATGATCGCCTATTTTTCCATGGAGATCGGCGTAAAGAACGATATCCCCACCTACAGCGGCGGTCTCGGCATCCTGGCAGGCGACACCATCAAATCGGCCGCTGACCTGGAACTTCCCGTCGTGGCCGTAACGCTGATCACTCACAAAGGATACTTTAACCAGGAAATAGACTCGAACGGCTGGCAGAAGGAAAAAGCGGTCATCTGGGACCCTGCCAAATACATGACCCTGTTATCGGAAAAAGTAAAGGTCCAGATCGAGGGACGGGACGTCTACATCCAGGCCTGGATGTACCTGGTGATAAGCCCCACGGGCGGCAAGGTGCCTATTGTTTTTCTGGACACGGATCTGCCGGAAAATGCATCGCAGGACAGGGGCCTCACGGACTACCTCTACGGCGGCGACAGCGACTACCGGATTAAGCAGGAAGTCGTGCTCGGCATGGGCGGCGTACGCATGCTCCAGGCCCTTGAATTTCATATCAAGAAATATCATATGAACGAAGGTCACGCGAGCTTCCTGTCGCTTGAACTCCTTCTTCGGTTCAAGCGGGACATCGAGAGCGTCTGGGACGAGCGGTCGGTCTGGGACGTGGCCCGCGTGCGTGACCTCTGCGTCTTCACCACCCATACGCCGGTGGAAGCGGGGCACGATAAGTTCCCCTATCCCCTGGTCAAACAAGTGCTGGGTGAGATCATTCCCTTCGATGTGCTGAGGGACCTCGCGGGCAAGGACAGTCTCAATATGACGCTGCTGGCGCTCAGTTTGAGTAAATACGTGAACGGCGTGGCCAAAAAACACGGAGAGGTGTCACAGCACATGTTCCCCGGCTACCACATCCACGCGATCACGAACGGCGTGCATTCGTTCACCTGGACCTGCGCAGACATGGCGAAACTCTACGACAAGTACATCCCGGGCTGGGCAAACGAACCCGAGCTCTTCGTCCGGACAGGCGTCATCCCGGAGCTGGAGCTCTGGGAAGGACACCGCGAAGCGAAAAGAAAGCTCCTGACCTATGTCGGCGAAGCGACCGGCGTCGTGATGGACCTCAACACCCTCACCCTGGGATTTGCACGGCGGGCAACGGCTTATAAGCGGCCGCACCTGTTGTTTTCTGATATCGACCGCCTGCTCAGGATCACCGAAAAGAGCAAACTGCAGATCATCTATGCGGGCAAGGCGCACCCCCATGATGACAACGGCAAGAAACTGATCCAGGGAATCTACGGGTACCTCGACAAGCTCAAGGGGAAGATCTCAATTGCATTTCTTCCGGGCTATGATATGGACATCGCGCTCAGACTCGTCTCCGGCGTGGACGTATGGCTCAACACCCCGCTGCGGCCGCTCGAAGCCTCGGGCACCAGCGGCATGAAGGCGGCCCATAACGGCGTCGTGAACTTCAGCGTGCTGGACGGGTGGTGGATCGAAGGGCACATCGAAGGATTCACGGGGTGGTCGATCGGCGCTCTGCCGACGGAGAAGTCGTTGCCGGGTTCGTCCGACGACGAGGATGCAGCGGACCTTTATGACAAGCTCGAGAACCTGATTATCCCCAAGTATTACGACCTGGACAAGAGCAAATGGAGCCGCATGATGAAGAATGCTATCAGCAAAAATGCCTACTATTTCAACAGCCACCGCATGATGCGGCGGTATGTGACGGAAGCGTATATCAGATGAATTTCGGAGTACCACCGTATGATACGGCAGGATACCAAGTTGCGGGTTTCGAGATTGTGGAAAATGGCTGCGACTGGTTTTCAATCCAAAATCCAAAATCCGCAATCCGCAATTTTCTATACCTCTTCAACTTCTTCCGCCTCTTGCGTTACTCTGAGCACTTCCTCAATGGAAGTGACGCCTGCTGTGACCTTGAGCAACCCTTCCTGGCGCAACGTCTTGAATCCCGCCTGCGCAGCAGCGGTTTTGATGGCATTGTTCGACGCTTTTGCGATGATCAGCGTCCTGATCGCCTCGTTCATATCAATAAGTTCGTACAGCCCGATCCTTCCCAGGTAACCGGTGTTCTTGCAGGCCGGACATCCTTCGCCCCGGTAGAACGTCCCGCCGTTGCCCGCCATACCGAGGCTTTTAAGCAGTTCCTGCGTGGCTGGATAGGGTTTCTTGCAGCAGTCGCAGATTTTCCGCGTCAGCCGCTGAGCGAGGATCCCGATCACGGAAGATGCGATTAAAAAAGGCTCGATACCCATATCGATGAGCCGCGTGGCTGCGCTTCCCGCATCATTCGTGTGCAGCGTCGCAAAGACGAGATGCCCGGTAAGCGCCGCCTGGACGGCTATTTCCGCGGTCTCCCGGTCCCGGATTTCTCCGACCATGATAATGTCCGGGTCCTGGCGAAGAATCGAGCGGAGTCCGCTTGCAAAGGTCACGCCGGCCTTGGGATTCACCTGCATCTGGTTCACTCCCATGATCTGATATTCGACAGGATCCTTGAGCACGCCGTCTATCCGGTAACGGATCTTAACGTGATTCCCTTCCGGATCAATATGAATGTCGCTGGCCCGGTCCGAGATAGCCTGGGCGATCAGCATGCTCACCATCTTGACGACGGGCGCGTCTTCCGCGGCAGGACCGGTAATCTCGACGGCCTCGCGTCCCGCTCCCTGTTCTCCGGCAAAATCGATGGCTGCGGCCTCGATGGACTGGCTCATGCCGAAATAGCGATCAATGGCCTTCAGAATATCGGACCGCGTGGCAACAACCTGGCGGATCTCCATGCCCGTCGCCTTGCGGATATCGTCGACACCGAAAATGTTCAGCGGATCCGCCATAGCCACAACTAAAGCATCCTTGTCCTTATACAGCGGAAGAGCGATGAGACGCCTCGCCATGTCTCCCGGAAGTATCTGTACGCTGTTGGTATCTATCAGCTGTTTTTCGATCTCGATAAAAGGGATGTGCAGCTGCCTCCCGAGAAAGGTCGCTATATCATG
>JAJYKN010000328.1 GCA_021788515.1 Nitrospirota bacterium
TGTTGCCTTCAACTTTACGGGAAATTCCTACGACAACACAGGGCAGCTCTCGGCAACGGATTGGCGGCACGTCCGGTTCATCGAACAGTTCAACGAGAAGCGGACCGAGCCGCACTGGCTTTTTGCGAGCGATTCCTGCAAACACTGTACTGACGCGGGGTGCCTGAACGCCTGCCCGGTCAAGGCCATTGTGCGGACCGATATGGGGAACGTGTTCGTGCAGCAGGACGTCTGCATCGGGTGCAAGTACTGCATCCCGTCATGCCCCTACGGCGTGATCAACTTCAGCGAGAAGACCGGCACGGTGCACAAGTGCACGCTCTGCAACGACCGGATCCACAACGGGCTCGGAACGGCCTGCGCCAAGGCCTGTCCCACGGGCTCGATCTCCTTCGGCGAGGTCTCGGAACTCAAGAAAAAAGCGGACGCGCGCCTGTCCCAGCTCAAGGGCTTGGGATTCACCAAGGCGAACATTTACGGCTACGACGAGGCAGGGGGCCTGAATGTCTTTTATTTGTTCATGGACGACCCGACAGTGTACGGCCAGCCGCTCAATCCCATTGTCCCGCAGCGGAGGCTGTTCAAGTCAGCGGCGATCACCGTGGTCACGGCCATTGCCGTGGCAGTGGCCGCGCTCATCAGCTTCCGGGAGCGGGGGATGAAGGAAACGAAAAAATAAAAAGTTCAAATTTTAAAATCCGAATGTCGAATCAAACTTCAAAGAGCAATGCCAAACTTATTGTCGCTTTGGTTCTTTGACATTGATTTGAACTTTGAGCTTGGACATTTGGCATTATCGAGCAAGGGGGTGTCACATGATCAGTCCCGAAACCCAGGCCCCGCATTGGGAATGGTACTACATCGCGATGTACTTCTATATCGGAGGGATTGCAGCCGGGGCGTACTTTATCGGATCGCTTCTGGAGCTGCTGAACAGGGAGAACCTGCGCAGCATCAGCAAGACGGCATACTATATCGCCTTTCCCCTGATCTGTATCGCGCCGATCCTGCTCATCGCCGATTTGGGAAGACCCTTCCGGTTCTGGCACCTGTTCTTTTACACGAAGGACGCGGCCCCCTACATGAACCATACGTCGCCGCTCTCCGTCGGCACCTGGGCGCTCCTGGTCTTCGGCGGGATGTCGTTCCTGTCCTTCGTGAACGTGCTGGCTGAAGACGGGCGGCTCACCTCTCCGGGTTTGAAGAAATTTCACGTTCTCTTCAGCCGCATACCGCACAAGATCTATGCCGCCATCGGCTCCTTTTTCGGGTTCTTTGTTGCGGGCTACACCGGCGTGTTGCTGAACACCACGGCACGGCCGCTGTGGGAGGCGACGGACCCGCTCGTCGGTTCACTGTTTGTCGCGTCCGCCGCCTCGACCGGCGCCGCAGCAATCGTCCTCTTCATGCTGAACCGGAAAGCCGGGACCAGTGAAACGTTCGGTCGCCTGGAGGCGTTCGACCGCGTTGCCATGATCATCGAGATCGCGCTCATTGCGGTCATGCTCGTCGTGGCCGGCAAATATGCAGCGCCGCTTCTCACCGGTTTCTACGGCGTCTTGTTCCTGGGCGGCACGGTCCTCGTCGGCATCCTTATTCCGCTCTGGCTCAGCTGGAAAGGGTTTAAGCCCGGAGCAGCAGGCGGGAGCATGGCGACGCTCATTGCCGTGCTCGTGCTCTTCGGCGGATTGATGCTCAGGATCAGCCTGGTGCAGGCCGGTCAGATGTAAGGCTCTTGATTTTTAGATGTAAAAACACAGGAATGATTGACTTTTTCTTCATAGGCCTCGCTTGCACCGGTGTTTTGGCAACAGCAGGATGTGGTTTTGTGTGAAGCAGGCTTAAGCAGTTACGAGATATCAAGTTTTCGCTCCTTCGAAAAACGAGAGGTCCCATGCCCCCGAAGCCTGTTCATGCAGCCGACCCGCTGGTCGCGCGCCTGCGTTCAATGGCGCGGGAATCGCCCGCGCTGAAGGATGCAGCCGCACGCTACGAAGCGATTCTTCCGCTTCTGCGCACTGCCGATCTCCGGACCGCTGCCGTTCCGCTGACCGCCGCGCAGGCCCGGCAGAAACTGGAGAGGGGGGTGCCCCTTCTCCATGATGTTGATCTTGAGCTCGACGTCGAGGCGGTGCAGGAGCTGATGCTCAAGCTGGTGCGGGCAATCGAGGCGGTGGACGCCAAAAAACATTCCCCGGGGTTTCACGTTCCCTGGGCAGGAGCGGCAGAGGCCGCTTCTTCGGCGCGAAAGCTCCGCCAGGTCCTGGAAGGACGGAGGCTGGACCTTGCAGCGCTCCTGCCGCACATTGCGAAGAATGATCGAGCTTCGGTCGAATCCGCTGCGCGGCAGCTGGAAGTCGATGCAGGCCTCGTGATGGTCCTTGGGCAGAATGCGCTCAGGCCGGCATTCCAGACATGGGGCCGGCAACTCGGTCCCTTGTCCAAAGGCATACCCTGGAACAAAGGCGTCTGTTATGTCTGCGGCGCCGCTGCGATGCTGGGGGAATTGCAGGATAACGACCAGGTCAAACACCTTCGCTGTGGCTCCTGCGGCGCGGATTGGGTATTCCGGCGCTTACAGTGCACGTTCTGCGGAAACGAAGACCATAGATCGCAACGATATTTTTTTGCGGAAGGGCAGGGCGAGAGAGCGCGGGTTGAGGTCTGCGACAGGTGCAAGGGGTATCTCAAGGTCATCGCAGCCTTTGCTCCGACGCCTTCGGAAATGCTTCCGGTCGAGGACCTGGCAACAGTACATCTGGACTTTATCGCGAAGGAGCGGGGATACCGGAAAAGCGTAGTTCATCCTGAGAACGGCATTTGACTCAGTGCTTTTTCTATCTTCATAGTTCAGAGTTGGTAGTAGAGAGTACAGAGTAACCTGCTTTAACTGTCAAGCACTTCACGGATTTTCGTCAACAGGTCCCTGGGCGAAAGCGGTTTGGTGAGCAAGGTCAGGCCTTCGTCGAGAAACCCCCGTTGGTGGATGATATCGGCGGTATACCCGCTGGTGAAGATCGCCTTGATATCGGGGCGGATCTTCCGGATCTCATCAAAGGCGTCCTTGCCGTTCTTGCGCGGCATGATGATGTCGAACAGCAGCAGGCTGACGGTATCCCGGTTTTCCATGAATTTTTTTACGGCGTCATCTCCGTCGAGGGCCTCGATGATTGCGTAGCCGAACTCGCCCAGGATATTCGCCGTCAGTTTTCGCACTTCCTCGCTGTCTTCGGCAACCAGGATGGTTTCCCTGCCTCCCTGCGGATGCCGTATTTCCGCAGCATCCCCTATCCC
>JAJYKN010000329.1 GCA_021788515.1 Nitrospirota bacterium
TGCGTAGATGCCCTCGTAAAAGCTTTCATATCCCCAGAGAGGCGAAGCTTCTTTCACGTAGCGGACCAGGACAACCCCGGTATCCAGAGAGCGTGCAAAGCCTGGGCCGCTTTCGATAAAAAGCCAGTCCGCGCCTTTTGAGGGTGAAGGCCGACAGAGAAGGATGATGAGTATGGTAAAGCAAAAGATCGTCCCGGTTTTCAAAGGTCTTTGCATGCGCTCCTCTTACATTCGAGTATAGCGTAAAAAAGACCCTGAAACTGACGCCCCCGCGCGTTTACGCGGGGGCGTTTTCCAATTCTAGGACGAGAGGGCCGGCGTGTTTGCCTTGCGGTTGATGATCCTTCTGACGTAGAGCTGCTGCACGATCGAAAGCATGTTGGAGAGCGTGATATAAAGCAGAAGCCCGGCAGGGAGCCAGGCAAAGAGGAAAATAAAGGCAATATTCATGAACATCATGATCTTCGCCTGCTGGGGGTCGGGGGTCGCGGACGTCATCTTCATCGTGAAGATCATGCTCACGCCCATCAGTACCGGCAGGATATAGTAGGGATCATAGACCGACAGGTCCTTGATCCAGAAGGAGATAAACGGCGACTGGCGGAGCTCGATCGAGACGGACAGGACGTTGTAAAGCGCGACAAAGAACGGCAGCTGCAGAACCATGGGAAGGCAGCCCCCCAGCGGGTTGACCTTGTGCTCCTTGTACATCTTCATCATTTCCTGGTTCATCCGGGTTGGATCTTTCTTGTATTTTTCCCGGAGGGCCGTCAGCTGGGGCTGAAGCTTCTTCATTTCCTCCATTGCCGTGGCGCTCTTGAGCGAAGGGTAAAAAAGCAGCGCCCGGACGACGATCGTGAGCAGGATGATCGCGATGCCGTAGTTTTTCGTGATACTATAAAAATGTCTCAGGAGCCAGAACATCGGCTTTGCCAGGATGCTGAACCAGCCATAGTCAACCAGCCGCTCCATGCCGTGGCCCTGGGCCTCAAGGAGCGTAAAAATCTTGGGACCGGCATAGAGCGTAAAGGTATGCTCCTCGGGCTTATCCTTCACCGTCAGGTCCGTTGTAAGGAAGTCGCCGATCTCCGCCGGTGCCGCCTCTTTTTTACTCGTCACGATGCCCGTGCCGCCGTAGATGATCGTCGCGGTGAAATACTTGTCGTCCTGGCCGAACCAGTCGATGGTCCCGGCGTGCTGCGTCTCTCCTTTGATGCTGCCGAGTTTGTCGGACACCAGTTTCCCGTCGGTCACGGCGACCACGCCGACGCGGCCGCTTGCGTCCTTGCTCACCTTATCGGCGATGCCGAAGTCCGTTCCGAGAGACAGCGTATACCCGTCAAGTCCCTTGGTCCGGATGGTGATGCCGACGTCGTAAGAGTCGTTATGGAACGTCAGCTGCTTTTCGATCTCGATGCCCGCCGGCCCGCGGTACGTAAGCACCAGCGTTCCGGACGGCTTGTCCTTGCTGAGCTGCAGGGAGTCCTGATTGGCGCGAAACTCCACCTTTGCAAGCTGGTAAAGGGACTTGTCGAGCGGGGCCACGGTGAGCGGGTCAACCATGCCCTTCCGGTCGATGCCTTCGTAGCTGGGCAGGAGCTGCACATTGCCCAGTTCTTTCTTCGGCTTCTCCGGCGGGGCCTGGCCCGTGAGCTTCTTGTACATGGCTATCAGGCCGACGGGGGTCTTATCTGCCTCGCGGTAGTGTTTCAGCTCCCAGCCGGAAATTACACCCCCGGCGGTGTTCACCTTGGCCTTCACCAAGTCGGTTTCAATAACGATGTCTTTGCCCGTAATCGCCTGCTCTATCTTGGCCGCAACGGCCCCCGGCAGAACTTTTTTCTGCGCAGGCGCTGCCGACGCACCTGGGGCCGGTTGCTCTTTGGTCGCCTCCGGAACTGCGGGCTTCTCCGGCATCTTGGGCGCAAAAAACCGCACATAGAGCAGGAACACCAGCAGGGAGAGTGAAAGTGCTAGAATAAATCTTCGTGTTTCCATGAATCCTCCGAACCTATTTTACGGGATCGTATCCGCCGGGATGAAAGGGGTGGCATCGTGCGATCCGTGAAATCGTCATCCAGAGCGCCCGCAAGAACGTCTTTTTCTCGAAGGCCTCCTGGGCATATTCCGAACACGTGGGGGTGAATCTGCAGGCTTGCGGCAAGAACGGCGAAATAAAGCGCCGGTAAAATCGGATGATGGCGATGAATAAACGTCTCACGGTCTGCTGCCTTCCGGGTTCTGGTTGCGGAGAACGGTCCGGCCAAGAACTGCATGAACTGCTTTCACGATCTGATCATATCCGGCGGAGTAGAGCGGCTGCCGGGCCACGAACACCAGGTCATATCCCAACGTGTGCCCGGAGAGCGCTTTCATGACGCTGTTCCGTATCCGCCGCTTCAGCCTGTTCCGGTTCGCCGCATTCGCCAGCTTCTTGCTGACGGAGATACCGACCCTGAAATTCCCTGTCTCGTTAGCGGCATAAAAAAGAGAAAGACCGTCGAGAGACAGTCTTTTACCTTTCATGGTGGCAACAAATTCCCTATTTTTTCGAATCCGCTCGCTTTTTTGATATGCGTACGGCATGAGCCACATCCCCGGGGGGATGCTACACCGCGAGGCGCTTTCTTCCCTTGGCTCTGCGACGGTTGATGACTGCCCGCCCCTTTGCCGTGCTCATCCGTTTCCTGAAACCCTGCGCCCGTTTCTGCTTGAGGTTGCTTTTTTGTGCTGTTGTTTCGGACATCGTTCCTGCTCCTTCGCTGGTAATTTAGACAGGGGGGTATTATAAGCGAAAAAGGAAATATGTCAAGAAAAAATCCATGTGGAAACAGGCTTTTGACTTTGGCGGACATTTTTGGTAGATTGCATCGGAATGAAGTTAGGGAAGGGCCGCACATGACCGTTATGAAAAAGGGCGTCGATTACATCGGCGTGGGCGTGGGCGCCGTCATTTTCAACACCGACGGCACCATCTTCGGGTCCATAAACAAGCAGCAACTCGCGTCACTCCCCCTGCGCGTTCCGCGCGACGGCGGCGGGAGTCCCGATTCGAGGGAGCAACCCATGCGACGGCAGCGCAACAAGGTCCTCGTCATCGGCGGCGGCGTGGCCGGCCTCTCCGCGGGCTGTCACCTGCGGGCCAGCGGCTACGAGACCGACGTCCTCGAGCTCCACACCGCGCCCGGCGGGCTGTGCACGGCCTGGAAGCGCGGCGACTACCTCTTCGACGGCTGCATCCACTGGCTGCCGGGGCTGACCCGGGCCAGCGCGTTCTACGA
>JAJYKN010000330.1 GCA_021788515.1 Nitrospirota bacterium
TGTCTCGTTCATTCCGGAGCGGGAGAAGATCGTGGACCACCTGGCCACGGTCCTGAAAAAGGGAGACCTCCTGATCACGCTCGGAGCAGGGGATGTGTGGAAGCTGGGGGAGCAGGTCCTGGAGAAATTGCAACATGGAGATCGAAAACTTTAAGGGTGAAATAAGGCTGCAGGAGCCCCTGAGCAAACACACGTCGTACGCCATCGGGGGCCCGGCGGACGTTTTTGCCTATCCCCTTGACCGGGATGACCTCATCGCGCTCCTTCGGGAGATCAGGGGAAAAGGGCTCAAATACTTCGTCCTCGGCGGGGGAACGAACCTCTTGGTGCGCGACGGAGGTTTCCGCGGCGTCGTGATCAGCCTCCAGCGCATGCAGGCCGTAAAGATCGAACGGGAGTATCGATCGATCGGCGGCGCATTTGTCGTGGTCTCCGCCGAAGCAGGCGCGCCGCTCTCCAGGCTCCTCTCCTTTGCCGCGGAAGAAGGGCTTACGGGTCTTGAGTTTGCCGCGGGAATTCCGGGCACCGTGGGCGGCGCGGTATGCATGAATGCCGGCACCGCAGCCGGGGAATTCGGCGATGTGATTGATGCCGTGACGCTGCTCTCGCCGGGCGGCGAACTCATCATCCGGGGCAGGGAGGAGATGGCATTCGGGTACCGGACGTGCACGATTCCCGACGGGCACGTCGTCCTCGATGCACGAATCATATTGCGGCGCGACGATAAGAAGAAGGTCCAGGCGCGGGTCAAGGAGCTCATCGACGCCCGGAAGCAGCGTCAGCCCGCGGGGTTGCCGAATGCGGGATCGATGTTCAAGAACCCCCAGGAGGAGTCGGCGGGCAAGTTGATCGAAACAGCGGGGCTGAAAGGAAAAACCGTGGGCAACGCCAAGGTCTCCGGCAAGCATGCCAACTTTATCGTAAACCAGGGCAATGCAAAGGCCTCGGACGTGCTGGCGCTTATGGAGCTCGTGAAGGCAAAGGTCCTTGAGGTGCACGGGGTGCGGCTTGAGCCGGAGATCAAGATCATCGGGGAAGATTGAGAAGAAAGGGTCAAGGGCCGGGGTCAAGGGGCATGGGGAAAATAACAAATAAGAAAATCGGCGTGTTGATGGGCGGGCTTTCATCGGAGCGGGAGGTTTCGCTCGCAACAGGCAACGCCATCCTGAAGGCCTTGCAGGAAAAAGGGTACAAGGCTGTCGCCATCGATGTGAACCGGGATGTCGCGGAAGTGATCCGTAAGTCCGGCATCGAGATCGCATTCAACGGTTTGCACGGAAAATACGGCGAGGACGGCGCGATCCAGGGGCTGCTTGAGTTTTCCGGCATTCCTTATACGGGATCGGGAATTCTTGCAAGCTCCGTGGGAATGAACAAGATCCTGTCCAAGCTGGTATTCAAGGCCCACGGCCTGCTCGTCGGCCCGTACCTCGCCGTTCATGCGGAAAAGCGCGAGCAGCTCTCTGAAGCGCTCTCGATCATGTCGTTTCCGCTGGTGGTGAAGCCGAGTTCCGAAGGCTCCAGCGTCGGCGTGAGCCTGGTCTACCGGCACGACGAACTTGCTCCCGCGGCGGACCTGGCGTTCAAATACGATCGCGAGATCCTGATCGAAAAATACATTACCGGCAAAGAAGTCCAGGTCGGCGTTCTGGGAGACCGGGCGCTCGGGGCTATCGAGATCGTGCCGAAGAACGTATTCTACGACTATGAAGCGAAGTATAAGGAAGGCATGTCTGAGCACTTTTTTCCCGCCCGTGTTCCCGCTGAGGTGTACCAGCGAGTGCTGCAAAACGGGCTGGACGCGCACCGGGCGCTGGGATGCAGGGGATACAGCAGGGTCGACTTCATTGTCGATGCTGCCGGGGCTCCCTACATTCTCGAGGTGAATACCCTCCCGGGCATGACGGCAACGAGCCTGCTGCCTGACATTGCGCGGGGAACGGGAATCTCGTTCCCCGATCTGGTGGAGGAGATCCTGCGGCTGGCCCTCGAGTGATTGCGGATTGCGAATTTCGGATTGAAAAGGACAACGGCGATGCGATTGCGTTTTTCATTCCGCAATCCGCAATCGACAATCTAAAATGGAATGCGAGACTACAAGAACGTAAAAGTTCCGAAGTCATACCGAAATACATCAAACCGGATCACGGTAAAACGGGTCGATGTCGGGCGCAGCAACGCGCGCACCGGGAAACGCATTGCCGGAATCGGCGGCCTGCTGCTGAACGCCGCAGCCGTTCTTACGTTTGCGGGGGCCGGCTTTCTGGGCTGGCAGGCCTACCAAGGGGTCTTGCATGCCGACGCACTGGTGGTTTCGGGTGTGGATGTGAAAGGGGTGAGGCAGCTGACCGAGGCTGATCTCAAGGACATCGTGGGCGCGTTTACAGGCCAGAACATTTTTCGCGTAGACCTTGAAGCGGCCGCCAGGCGCGCGCGCGCGAACCCCTGGGTCAGGGACGTCAGGATCCATCGCAGCCTTCCGAACAGGATCACGATGGTCTTTGTCGAGCGGACGCCTGCCATGGTCCTGGATACGGGTTCGGCTCGGTACCTGCTGGATGACGAGGGCGTCATCATCGAGCGGTTGGTGAAGGAGCAGGCCTTGGCGTGGCCGCTCCCCGTTGTGGCCATCAAGGGCTATCAGGGTCATCCCGGCGACCAGGTGACGTCGGAAGGAATGTCCGAGGCCATGCAGCTCCTCGGTGAGATTGCGGCACGGGGCGGATGGCAGCTTGCCAACGTGACGATCAAGGCAAACTCGCCGGACTCGATCAGCGTCCTGTATGCGGACCATGAATTCAAGCTTGGAAGCGGGCGCTATGCCGAGAAGCTTCGCAGACTGGCGGAAGTGCTGGCTGACGTGCAACAGCGCGGGATCGAGATCGCCTACGTGGACCTCCGGCCTGAACGACAGGCGGCGGTGATGGTGAAAAATCAGAGGGTCCAGGGTCAAGGGGCCGGGGGCAAGGGAAAGCATTAAAGAATTTCCCGAACCCCGGCTGCGGGACCCATGACCCGGAAGCAAGGAGGCGTCGTGGCCAAAAAAAAGCCGGATAACGTGCTGGTGGGGCTTGACCTGGGGACCACCAAGGTGTGCGCTATTGTCGGACAAGTGAAGGACGACGGGCAGGTGGACATCATCGGGATCGGCATCAGTCCTTCCCATGGTCTGAAAAAAGGCGTTGTGGTCAACATCGACAGCACGGTGGAGTCCATCAAAAAAGCGGTGCAGGAAGCCGAGCTTATGGCCGGCGTGGAGATCGGGTCGGTCTA
>JAJYKN010000331.1 GCA_021788515.1 Nitrospirota bacterium
ACGGTAAAAGACGCAGAGAAAAAAGCCGCTTCCGATCTCGACCAACTCCGTCATGCCTCATTACAAAAGCGGGTTTTGTTTACCTTCAATGTCGCCGACTTTGTCAAACTCCATGAAGAGTTCGTGGTTTTGGGCCGCCGGCATAGCGGCATTCTTCTCTCCAAGCAATTGCCCGTCGGAATCGTCGTAAAACGATTGTTGAAACTTCTTGCCCGTCTCCATCCGGACGAAATAGAGAATAACATCCTTTGGCTGAGCGAGTGAGAGGTCCACGGGGTCGCGTCTCGAATCTTACAGTTTTATACCATGAAATCCAAAACCGAAGCCATCATCATCAGCAGCATGAACCTGGGCGAGGCGGACAAGCTCGTCACGATCTTTTCCCTCGACCGGGGCATGCTCAAAGGCGTTGCCAAGAACGCGCGCAAGTCCTTTAAACGGTTCGGCGCTGGTCTTGAGAGCTTCACCCTCGTCCGGGCCCATCTCTATGAGCGGGAGCATCAGGAGCTCGCCCGGATTGAGTCCGTAGACATCATTGAACAGCACGCTTCCATTGGCAGCGATCTGGGCCGGGCCGCATCCGGCGCCGTGATGCTGGAACTGGTACGGGAGCTGTCGCCGCTCGGGGAGCGCAATGCACAGGCCTTCCTGCTCCTTTCCCACATCCTGCATCTTCTGGACGAAGGTGAAGAACCGCTCTTCTTGCTGAATATATTCAAAATCAAATTCCTGTCGCTGCTGGGCTATCAGCCCAAGCTCGACCACTGTTTGTCCTGCGGGATTCAACCGAAAGGGGAGATGGTGTTTCTCGGCATGAAGGGCGGGATCCTCTGCCCGGCTTGCATGGTCTCCTCCGGCGAGCCGCAGGTGACGCTCTCTCCGGGCGCAGTCGGCTTCTACTATCAGGCGCTCAGAATGGAGATGGACAAGATCTCCCGACTGAAGCCGTCAAGCAGCATTGTGCGGGAGCTGGACCGGGCATTTTCCGACCATACCTTCCATATCCTCGGCAAGCGGCTCAAGTCTACGGAGTTTCTGAAGGCAGTTCTGCCATTAGGGTACTAGGACAGGACGTCCAATTCGTGTTTATTCCCGCAGCGCAATGGCATACTGATATCGTGCTTTCGTTTCTTTGGGTTATCGTGGTTTTGATTTTGAGGGACGCCTGCGGGCGGTTGCCAGCAGGATCAGACTTGCGATCACGCAGGCATAGGCAAAGAGGTCTCCATACCGGGTGTAGAAGGTCCTTTCCGTGCCCGGGATGAGTTGGTGAGTAAGGTATGCTTCGGTGAAGATCTCCGACGTTTGCAGGATGCGGCCGCGCGAGTCAATGAAACCTGAGACGCCGGTATTGGCGGCGCGCGCAACGGGCACGCGGTTTTCGACGGCCCGAAAGACGGCCATGGAGAAATGCTGGTAGGGGGCGGCGGTCTTGCCGAACCAGGCGTCATTGGTGATGGTGGTCACGATCTGGGCCCCCTGGTCGACAAACTTCCTGACGAGATCGGGGAAAATGATCTCATAACAGATGACCGTGCAGAGCTTTGCTTCCTTTTGCCGCCCCGGCTCCCCATAGGGGACGGTCATCACCGTGTAGTCCGTCCCGGGTCGGAAGTCGCCGATTGCCTGGACCATTTTCCCGACAAAGAACAGAATGCTCTTGAGCGGGACATATTCTCCGAACGGAACAAGATGCATCTTGTGATAAACTGCTTCGACGTTTCCCTGGGCGGAAAGCAGGAACGCGGAGTTTCTCCCAATGATCTGCCTGTTTGGTTTTACTTCATAGGTTGGGCTGCCGGTGAGCAGCGGCACCCCGTTCTGCTTCACAAAATCAATGAGGTCCGCACTCATCACGCTGTCATTTTCCCCCACGCCGTTAAAATAGAACGGCGTGGCGGTCTCGGGCCAGATGACCAGATCGGGGCGCTGTTTGAGCGCTTCCTTCGTGAGCCTCTTGTAGATGCCGATCACGTCCGACTGGTATGAACGGTCCCATTTCTTGTCCTGCTCGATATTTCCCTGTATCACCGAGATCGTGATTCCGCCGCCGCCCTCTGCCGTGCCGAGTCGCATATACCCGTAACCCAGAACCAGGGCTATCGTGACGGCTGCGGCAATGATGCCGGGATATCGTTTTTTGTTCAAGAGAAAATCAGCGATAGCTGCGTTGCTCATGACGATCACGAATGATACGCCGTACACGCTGGTGATGTCAGCTATCTGTATGACCGGCAGTACACGGTACTGCGAGTAGCCGAGGAGCGCCCAGGGGAAACCGCTGAAGAAGGTGTGAGCCCGGGCAAGTTCAAGCGTGACCCAGACCACGGGGGCCGAGATCAGGAAAAGGGCTGAAGGATTTTTCTCTTTCAGGTATGCCATGACCGCCCCGAAGAGCGCCACATACAGGGCCAGGGCCGCGCATAAAGACAGGGTGATGAGCGATGCAGGGAGAGAGGGAATGCCGCCGTAAAAGTGGACTGAGTTCGTAACCCAGTAGATCGTGCCTGCAAAAAAGAAGATCCCCGTAATCTCGCCGAGCCAGAAACCCTGCTTTACCGTTTTTCCTCTGAGCGCGACGAAGAGCGGGACAAGCGCCACCCAGGCCAGGAACGCAAGGTTGACGGTGGGGAAGGTAACGGCAAGGAGAATACCGGAAAGCGCGGCGAGCGCCAGGGAGCGGAGGTTCATGCTATTTTGCCGCTTTCTGATCCTGCATCCATTTCAGCAGGCCTTCTTTCATGCTGCTGTTGATCGGCTCCGGCCCGGAGGCGGAAAGCATGGGCTGCCGATGCTCGGTCCGGGATTTTTGCGCGGAGCTTGTCGGCGGCCTGACGTTGCCGGGGACTGGCTTGGCAATTGCCGGCCGGGGCCGTTGTGATTCGGGCTGGCGCTTCTGTTCTTCCTGGACCAGGGGCGTAAGGGAGGAAATTGCATGGCGGTAGAGGATCTCCCGCTTCGGACTATCCATGACGATGACGTAGCTGTCGAAGGCTTTGATCTTGCCCGCAACGCGAATCCTGTTCTGGAGCGTTACGGCAACGGTCGTCTGCTCGGTCAGGTAGGTGTTCAGCATCCGGTCGAGGAGATTTGTTTCCATGAAAGACACCTCTTGCTTCTACCGATTGATGGTCGTGATCGCATGTTTATAGTACAGGTGCTGCTTGCCGCCCTCTTTCAGCAGGATGGTGAAACTGTCGCAGGCCTCGATATTCCCCTTGATCCGCTGTCCGTTGATGAGGTACAGCGTGAGGACCTGGTTTAGA
>JAJYKN010000332.1:0-1565 GCA_021788515.1 Nitrospirota bacterium
GCCTGGTTCGATTGCGAGATTCATTGCAGATTTTTTTTATCCTATTGGGTTTATCGCTGTAATTTTAGGACGGGCGCAGCTTTTTACAGAAAATACCCTTTACCCGGTTGCCTTGATGCTGGCAGAACGGCGCCACGCCTGGACGACGATCCGACTCTGGACCATTGTCTTGCCGAGTAACATTTTGGGAGCATTTTTATTTGCGCTATTGGCAATACGCACCGGCGCTCTCCGTCCCGAGTATGTCACGGCCATGTCAAAATTCGGATTGGAAGCTGTCAGTGTATCTGCCAGTCATGTCTTCTGGAGCGCGGTAGTTGGCGGCTGGATCATAGCGCTGGTGGCATGGCTGGTCAGCGGCAGCCACTCGATTACAGGCTCGGTTTTGCTGATTTGGCTGCTCACGTTTATCGTCGGGCTTGGCCGGTTTGCCCACTGTATAGCAACCAGCGGAGAAATTTTTGCGGGTGTTTTGCATCATCAGGTAAATGCGTCTCAATACTTTGCCTGGTTATTGCCAGCGGTGCTCGGGAACATCGTTGGAGGGGTTTTTATCGTCACGTTACTGGAGTACGGCCAGGATTCGGCGTGAACAGTCCCTTTGAGCAGGATCGATGAGATGTCGATGTCTTTCGCGTTGTTCCCATGCGGCAGTTCGATCTCTACCATGACCCACTTCCCATCGCTCTTCTTTCTTCGATTTTCCCTTATAGCCTGGAAAAGGACTTGGCCTATCAAATGTGCGGCAAGGTGAGCCACTTTATTTAACAGATTCGACATGTACTACGCAATTTCGACAAATCGAAACTGCTGTGAAGTTCAGGAAGAACTTGATGTATAACAATAATGACAACGATTGCAGGTTACAAGATTGAAACTCACAAAGCTATATCATAGAACCATTCCGGAACCAACATTTAATAGTGTCCATTTATTCCCGGAACAGGTGTCCATTTTCGTCCGGAATGAGTGTCCACCTGCCTCCGGAATCTATATCCAAAATGTCCGGAATAAACGAAGGACGGAGTTGTGCTATCATTGTACAAGAACACCGGCAAAGGAGCAACGTATGCACGCCATCCAATGGACGGCATTCCTTTCATTTTTTCTCACTCTCTGTTGCAGTTCCGCGGGCACGGAGGCCGCGAATATGAGCACGTTTACCCTATCGAGTCCTGCATTCAAGCACCATGACCGCATTCCTGCGCAATACACCTGCGACGGCGCTGATATCAGCCCTCCGCTCGTGATCGAGAACGTTCCCGCAGGCGCTCAGTCGCTTTCCCTCATCGTCGATGACCCGGACGCGCCGCGGGGCATGTGGGTCCACTGGGTCGTCTGGAACATCGGCCCGGACACAAAGGAGATCAAGGAGCACAGAGTTCCCGCGGGCGCGGCTGAAGGATTAAACGATTTCAGAAAGCAGAGCTACGGCGGCCCCTGCCCGCCGTCGGGCACTCATCGGTATTTTTTCAAGCTCTACGCGCTCGATACGATCCTGACGCTCGGCGCGAACACGACCAAAGGGGACCTGGAGCGGACGATGAAGGGACATATCCTTGGGC
>JAJYKN010000332.1:1575-3256 GCA_021788515.1 Nitrospirota bacterium
CGGAGCTGGTGGGCTTGTACGCGAGAAAGTAGAAAAGCAAGGATCCCCGTAACTGCCCTGGTAAAGCTCCGGCGGAATATCCCGGCGGCAATACGGCGTGAGGATCCTGAGAAGCTGCTATTTTTTATCCGGCGCCTCCCTCACTTTCCTGGCCAGGACAATGGGTGAAAAAGGCTTCAGGATAACTTCCGCCCCCTCTTCCAGCATGCTCTTCTGTTGCACGACGTCCGCCGGGTAGCCGCTCATGAACAGGATTCGTGCGTCTGGTTTATTCTTGCGGACCGCGGCCCCCACCTCGCCGCCGTTCATGCGCGGCATAATGACGTCGCACAAGACCAGTCCGATTTTTTCCCTGTTCTCCAGGAACCGACCGACCGCGTCCTTGCCGTCAACAGCCGTAATGACCGTGTACCCAAAGCTCTCGAGCGTTGATTGTGCCAGCCCCCGCAGCACCTCATCGTCCTCGGCGACAAGAATGGTCTCCGTGCCCTGCAGGCGGTCTTCGGCCTTGAGCAGGCCGCGTGCGGCTGCAGGGACCGAAGCCGCTGCGGCCAGGAGCGGCAAATAGATTTTGAACGTCGTGCCCGTCCCCGGCTCGCTGTAACAGCGGATCTCGCCGTTGTGCTGTTTGATGATCCCGTAGACCATCGAAAGCCCGAGCCCCGTGCCCCTTCCCAGGTCTTTGGTTGTAAAAAAAGGCTCGAAGATTTTTTCTCTCGTCTTTTCATCCATTCCAACGCCGGTGTCGCTCACCAAAATGCGGACGTAGCGCTGCTTTCCGTCGCCGGCCGGCCCGGCGCCCAATTCGTCCGATTCCACAACTGACGTTTCGATGGAGAGGATCCCTCCCTGCTGCATGGCGTCGCGGGCGTTCGTGGCCAGGTTCATCAACACCTGATCGATCTGGCCCGCGTCCGCGTTCACAATGAGGTCCCCGGGTGCAAGCTCCGTCCGGAGGTCGATGTCTTCGCCGATAGTCCGCAGCAAAAGTGTTTCGACCTTCCGGATGTTTTCATTGATGTTGACAGGCTGAAGATTGGTCAACTGTTTTCTGCTGAAGGTGAGAAGGCTGCGGGTCAGGCTCGCTGCCCGGTCCGTGCCGGCGAGGATCTGGTCGACATAGAGCCGCTGCGGATCGTCGGGGGTCATTTTCATCTGCAGGAGCGAGGCATACCCGATGATCGGACAGGATATTGTTAAAGTCGTGGGCGATGCCGCTCGTGAGCTGGCCGATCGCCTCCATTTTCTGGGCCTGGCGAAGCTAGTTTTCCAGTTTCTTTTTCTCGGTAACGTCGAGCACGATGCCGATGATCGCGGGCCGGCCCTGGTAGTATGCCCGCGATCCGAAAATTTCAGCATGGATGATATCGCCCGATTTCTTCAGACCCCGCGCTTCGTAGTGGCTGATCGAGAGGTCCGCTGGTGCCCGTCGTTCAGCGGCCTGTTCGATGATGTGCCTGTCCTCGGGCACCGTAAGGTCCCTCGGCCCCTTGGAATCGATGATTTCTTCAGCCGGATAGCCGAACATTTCGGCAAGCCGGAGATTAACGTACTTGAATACATGATTCTGTACGATGTAGATGCCGACCAGCGTCTGCTCTGCCAGGCTCCGGAACTTGCTTTCCGATTCCCGGAGCTGCTCCTCGAACTTCCGGCGCTCGGTAATGTCGGTCAGGATTTG
>JAJYKN010000333.1 GCA_021788515.1 Nitrospirota bacterium
TTCAGCTATTTCCTTGGCATCCTTATCCGATAGGGTTTTCTCATCGAAGGTGGTCATTCCCGGTCCGGGATGTCTCATGATCTTCATGATATCGGCAGCTGTTTTAACGTTGTGCGCATCACGGTCTTTCTTGTGGAGTGTTTTTGCAGGGTTCACAATGTTCCCGCCGCCGGGATGACAAACATTACAGTTCGCCATAAACAACTTTTCACCTGCCTTTTGCGAAGCCGCCTCGGCAGATACGGATACAACGGTACAGCAGATGCCGAACGCTACAACCAAGGAAAACAATTTTTTCTTCATCGCGATTCTTTCTCCTTTCTTACTAACCATTCGATTTAATTCAACATGATTGTTGGCAGTTGTCTTCCCATATTTGTTAAGTATAGCCGATTAATCCGACATTGCAAGCAAGCCGGTCGAAAAACATTGAGCATCGAGCAAATTCCGTCAGCGTTATCTTGTTTCAAGAAGCCGCCAATCTGCAAATCCCTTTTTTTCCGGGGAACTTTCCCCCTCGCAGATGCACTTTCGTAATTTCGGAACGTGTCTTAACAGTAAGTGCGCACAATGTTTGCGATCGTTGCTTCCTGGAACGTACCCCCCGTCCGTTTTGAAACACAATCGTCGTCCTGAGATGTTGATGCTACTGCGAAATTTCGACAACCACTTCTGCTGCCTCTTCGTTGGCTACGTTCATAATTTCCCTCCTGAACTCATTCTCTCAGTCTATCTGCTCCCTGCTAAAACCGGAGTTTCGGCCCAAAATAACGTCAATGGAAAAAGGATTGGCATTGAAAATTTCATACATTCCTGTTATTTTTAGACCATGGAACAAAAACGATCGAAGTTCATAGGTTCACTGATCGGAGCGGCAATAGGAGATTCTCTCGGCGCGCGGTTCGAAGGCGCCCCCGTAATTCGGGATGTGAACGATATCGGACCGCGGTATACCGATGATACGGCCATGATGATCGGCGTTGCCGAATCCCTCATCGACCGGAAGGGCTTCGACTACTGGCACATGGCAGAACGGTTCGTCCAGAATTACGAACGCGAGCCGTGGCGCAGGTACGGGTCCGGCCCTCCCCGCATTTTCAGGATGATGCAGAACGGACGCATGGGGTTCGGCATGCTCGATCGCGACCTCTACCCCGGCGGCTCCTTCGGGAATGGAGGGGCAATGCGGGTCGGCCCCGTCGGCCTCCTGTATTATGACGACCCCGGATCAATCCGCGAGATCGCATACCATACGGCAGGGATCACACACAGTCACGAACTTGCGCTGGAGGGGGCCGCGGTCCAGGCCTGCGCCGTGGCCCTGGCCGTCCTTGCAGATCCAGGGGACATCAAGAGCAAGGAATTTCTCGGGGCGCTCAGGATGTTCACCAAACCGGGCCCCTATCAGGAGAAACTCAAACTGATTATCAAGCTGCTGGATGAGAACCCCAGCATAAAAGAGATCGTGAATGTACTGGGGAACGGGATAGAGGCCCTGCGCTCGGTGCCGGCCGCCATTTATTCCTTTCTCTCGACTCCCGACTTTGAAAGCGCTGTTCTCTACGCGGTCAGTCTTGGCGGAGACACCGACACGATCGGCGCCATGACCGGCGCTATTTCCGGCGCCTGCTACGGCGTGGAAGGCATTCCTGCGAAATGGAGAGGCAAAGTCGAAAACCGGCAATACATCGAGGACCTGGCCATGAATCTTTGGGAAGTGAAAGAAAATATCAACGTGGCACGCTAGGCGGACATGCGTGCCGGAGACGCGACGTCTGTCGTTCAACAAAGGGAAACAGCATCCCCTCCTTTTCCCCGTCTAAATTCGAAAATCCTCCCTCAATGTCATTGTTAAGCAGACAGGAAGTTTCCCGTACCGACGAAAGTACTCAGGATTCCTGACCAGGACGCGAGCGAACAACAAGGTAGCCGGAAAAAAGAATCAAGGCACCGCCAAAGAGTGCAAAGAGAGAAGGCGTTTCCGACAAAAGCACGTATGCCAGGGGTATTGCGGCAAGAGGTTCCATGTACCCGAGGATCGCTGCGTGCTGGGCGATGACTTTTCTGAGCGCATCGTAATAAAGCAGCGGGGCAAGCGTCGAATGAAACACACCAGTCAGCAACAGGAGCGACATTTGGCGACCGTCAAGATGATAATCAGAGAGGAAGACCGCCGGCGCCATTGCAATGGTCGTGATCCAGGGCAAGAGCACTACCGCCTTGTGATGCATCAGCATCCGGCTCAGCTTACGCGAGAAAATGATGATGAAGGCATAAGCCAGGCCGGAGATCGTGCCTGCCACAATACCCGCGGTATGCTCCCCCTGAAGAACGAGGCCGCCCCCGGCAATGACGATCATCACCATCCCGAGCACGGCGATCGGAAGCGAGAGCATCGTTATTTTCTGAAGTCGCTCTGAAATGACGATCGGGGCGAGCAAAGCTACGAAGATCGGAGCCGTATAGTGGGTAAAAACGGCATTCGACACCGTGGTGTGGTCCAGCGCGTAAAAATAAGAAAGGTTATTCGTGATCGACGCAAGGGCGAGCAGGCTGAACAGCCACCAGTATTTCCCGACCCCGCCTAATTGGAACTCTCCGCGGATCGCAAGAAAGGCCGGGACGGTAAAACTGGCGACCAACGACGTGGAAAACAAGACAACGTCCGGCGGCAACGCAAGCCAGCGGATCATGGGGCCCCAGGTGCTCCAAATCAGCATGGCAACGATGATTTTGAGGTAGTTTTTCATAAAAAAAGAAGCCAGAAGCCAGAATACAGAAGTCAGAAGAAAATAAACTTCTGATCTCTGTGATCTGACTCCTGGCTTAACCGATAAGACAAGCGGGGATTGAAATGCTCCGCCCCCGCCGCAAGGTTACGCTGGTAACAGCCCGCTTAGTAGCGGTAGTGCTCCGACTTGTACGGACCTTGCTTGGGCACTCCGATATAAGCGGCCTGCTGGTCGGTCAGTTCGCTCAATTGCGCGTTCAGCGTGGTCAGTTGCAAACGCGCGACCTTTTCGTCCAGGTGCTTGGGCAAGGTATACACGTTAATCGGGTAGTCCTTGGTGCGGGTGTACAACTCGATCTGCGCGAGGGTCTGATTCGCGAACGAAGAGCTCATCACGTAGGACGGATGGCCGGTGGCGCAACCCAGATTCACCAGGCGACCCTTGGCCAGCAGGATGATGCGCTTGCCGTCGGGGAAAATGATGTGATCGACTTGCGGCTTGATCTCTTCCCACTGATATTTT
>JAJYKN010000334.1 GCA_021788515.1 Nitrospirota bacterium
ATCTCTTTCTGAATACCCTTCAGCATGTCAATAAACGCTATAACTGGATCTGCCACGCGTACTGCCTCATGGATAACCATTATCACCTTTTGATCGAAACACCTGATGGCAACCTGGCGATCGGCATGCGGCAGTTGAATGGGGTGTATACGCAACTATTTAACAAGCTGCATGGCAGGACCGGTCATCTTTTTCAGGGACGCTACAAATCCATCCTGATCCAAAAGGAAAGTCATTTATTGGAAGTATGCCGGTATGTTGTCTTGAATCCAGTCCGCGCAAAAATGGTTGAAAAGCCGGAGGTATGGAAGTGGAGCAGTTACCTGGCTACGGCAGGGCGGGCAGATCGACATCCCTGTCTAACCATTGATTGGGTGCTCGGCCAGTTTGGCAGGAAGAGGGCTAAAGCAGAGCACGAGTACCGACAGTTCGTAAGCTGGGGGATCGGCAAGTCGATCTGGCAGGAAGTGCGGGGCCAGGCGATACTGGGCGAAGAAGCTTTTACTGACAGACTTGTGGATCATCTGCGGAAGCATCAGGACATACCGGAGATACCCAGGAGCCAGCGCTACGCGCACAGGCCAGCCCTGGATAAGATATTTCCCCCGGCCGTTCTGAAAAACAAGGAAAAGCGCAATCTGAAGATTGCCGAGGCAGTTGAACAATACGGCTATACCCAGCGAGCAATTGCCGATCATCTCGGGATGCACTTTACCTATATCAGTCAGCTTATGAAAAGATAAAAATATAAACATTATAGACCTGACCCTCAAGGTTCTGGTCATAAGTATTCCGGAGTGAGGTCAGAATGCATTTGTCTTCCATAGGGTCATGGTTTCTCGGGATCGGATTGGTTGCCGTAGTATTCGCAGCGAACGCGAAGGCCCTTCCCACCACGACTTCAGCAGGCACAACGACAGCGCATCGCGGCGATCCGGAATTGCAGCAGAAAAGACTCTCCCTCATACGGGGCGCGATCGCACTCGGCATCATCTCGAAGATCGAGGACAAGGGTCCCGTTACCCGCGTGCTGGTCGGCCGGCAATTCATCGCGTTGTCGATGGATGGTAAGGAACAGATACTCAATATCGTCTGGGCCTATTATAAAACGGAAGATCCGCAAAAGAATGTCGTTCTGGTCATCGACCGGAAGAGCGGGAAGAAGCTCGGAGAATATTCCCCGGCGAACCATGGGCTTAAAATGGAGGAGAGCACTCCGTAAAAGAAAGGATGATGATCATGCAATCCGCGCCGATCCGTTCATTCGAGTATAAAAACGCTTTCCTGTATGTGGTGATCCGGGAGGAACCGGAACTGGGCCCTGACAGCTGGCTGTACTGCTGCGGAATCAATCTTTCACGGTTCTGCAGGCTCTCCTGGAGAAAGGGCGGCATCTGTTCCAATCCGGCGGTCCGGGGGATCCAGCTTCTCCGCACTCATGTTGCCGCTTTTGCAGCCAAGCAAGGCATGATCGCAGCAAAAACGAAAGATATCGACGCGGCGTCCCTGGCTCCTCACGGCCATGGATGGTATCACCAGGATCCTCTCTGTCTCAAACAGGCGACGCCTGAGAGAATCCGCGAACTGCTCAAATTCAGCGTGATGGATCTTGTGAGAACGGTCCTGGTTGTCTGCGTGCCTGACGCCCGGATCCCGACTGTGTTTCCCGATGCTGCTGAGATGCAGAAGTACCTAGAGTCGCTGTCAATAACAGAGGAACGTGAGCGGGTAATGGCCTATGAAAGGGAAAATCTTACCAATGCATAACCGGGAGGGCGGGAAGGAAGGAAACCTGAGAATCGGCCTCCTTTCTTGTCACAAATGGCGCGATCTGGAAAAGCATAAGAGCTCCGCCATCCCGGCCGATAGCTCAAGAGCAATAGAACGAAGATCCGGGTTCTCCTTCCCCCACCTCCGCCCGGTTTAAAAAGCGCGAACACGATCAAACGACAGGAAACGACATGCCGAGGGTCTTGGAAAGCAGCGCGGTGGCGATGACCATATGCTGTTCGGGATCGAGCCGGTTGCCGAGCAGGGCCGCGGCGCCCGCTTTGTTCAGCAGCCGGTCGTCGAAACGGGCAACAGGGGAACGTTTGCGCAGCTCCGCAAGGAGCTGCAGGAAGTTGGCTGAACGGGAAAGCGCACGCGAGGGACCGAGTCCCTCGTACACCACGGTGTTCTCGTAAAAGGCAACGATCAGACCGGCCCCGGCATAAAGATTGAAAAAGTTCTCCCGCGCCTCGTTCCTGACCTGATGGACGGTTTTGACCGTCTTCATCACCTTGAGCCCGCTCGATATGACCGCCGTCGCAAGGTCGAACTTGCGTTCCGTCCGAGTCTCCATGGAGGTGCTGCTCGAAATTCCGATGCCGCGCAGGAAAAGTCGCACGTCCCCGTAGGGAATCGAAAGGTTCTCCCCTCTTGCCGTGTCGATGCGCAGGAGCCGGTCTTCCAGCGTAAACCGTCGTGCGATACGCTGGCCGGCCTCGGCGTCGAGCTCCGCGGGAGAAAGCGTCACTACGGAAAAACCGCGCGCACTAAGGCCCTGCGCCAGCCCGTTTGCCCGGTCCTCTTCGTCGAAAACGCCGACGATGAAGGGCCCGGTCCCCGGCGACCGGACCCGCGCGAGAGCCTCGTAATTCGTCAGTCCCAGCGCTGCGGCAAGTTTGCCGGCAAGCTCCTGCCTGTCCCCGGCAAGTTCGTTGATCGCCACGATATGCATGTCCGTTCCGTCTCCGATGGTCGTTTCGCGTTCGAGGGGCCATCCCCTGTTTCCGGTACCATTATACCGCGAACCGGGCTCCCCTGCGCGGGGCATCTATAGGGTCTTTTGATATGGCGTCACTAGGAATTTTTTAAATGCAACGAGGGGGCTTCCAGGCTGGTTTTCCTGCCGAGCCCTTGACATTCTCCCTTCCTGAGCGCACGATCCGTGTTCTTTTTCTGCACCGCCGTTCACGGGATGCAGGGTGGCTGGGAAGTCAAACAGGCTCAGGGTGAACGGTTGAACGTATTGTTGTTCCGTTCGTGCCCTGGATCGAATACGCCTCGCTGCCGCATCACTTCCCGCAACAGTATGTTGCCGGACTTCTCTTGGCCGTTAAAGGATTTTACGAACCAACATCTTCAATTTCGAGTCAAATTCTACATCAAAAAAGCTAAACCCAATTTTCGCGCAAAGACGCCAAGACGCAAAGGAAAGCAAACAGAAAATCAATGCCTATGTCTTTCTTTGCGGCTTCGCGCGCGCT
>JAJYKN010000335.1 GCA_021788515.1 Nitrospirota bacterium
GTACCCTTCCTTAATCGCCCTACAGGCTCTTTTTGCGTCATTATTGTCCTTACAACCTCATCGCCCGGCATAAGAAGCTCTACCGGGGCAAGTCAGCCCTGATCCTCCAAAGAACGGAAACAAGTGCAATTGATTGAAAACTTTACTACAAGTAGTTCTGAATTGCAAGACAAGAGAGCCGATGTCGCAACCTATCGAGCCGGTCCGCGAATGGTCTTATCGGAGGGAATCCATATTTCTTAACAGCTCAATGCTTTGCCCCATGCCGTCGTCCGCTGCATCCAGCCCGACAATGACCCGGACCTCGGGCCTGCGCATTTGAGCGAGCAAAAGCTGCTGCTTTCCCACGTCATCGGGTCTGATGATGCGGTATCCTAATTCCATTTTTGACTGTTTCCCCCTGCCCCTTCGATGTGCACCCGGTCCCCCGCCTTTATCCCCGAACCCGCTGCAGTTTCGATCACCCATCGAACCCGCTCGATTGAAGGATAATACTCCAGGCTCCCGGGCTTGCAAGAAGGATAGACCCGGAGCACCTTCCCCTCCGGTCCGACAAAGATGATGTCGATCGGATAGGTGACGCTCCCCATCCAGAACGTAACAGCCTTGGGCGCCGGAAAAACGAACAGGGCCGCTTCATCGGATGCCAGCTCGCGGAAACCCTGGAGCCCCGTGGTCCGCGCTTTGCCCGTATCGCAGAAAAGCACAACCCGGTACGTTCGTAAATTTTTCAGGCCTTCGGATGTCACGGTGATATGCGCCGGGGAAAGCGATGTCTCAGCTGCAAAAGCCTCTTCGCCATGGGCAAACTTCACTTCAGCGACAAGAACAAGAATTCCAGCGCACACCGTAATAAGCGTAACCATCGCGCCGACGCGAAAATATTCCCTGAATCCGATATCCACGGTTTTCTTGGCCTGCTGGGCCACGATAAGGTTTGCAACCGACCCGATCAAGGTGAGATTTCCAGCAAGCGTGCTGCTCATGGCGAGGGTGAGCCAGGCGATGTCGCTGTTGCCGAGCGATTGGGTGAGCGGCTTGAGCAGCATCACGGCCGGGACATTGCTCACCACGTTCGAGAGAAGGACCGAGATTGCCGACAACCCCGCGATCTGGCCGAAGGGGGCAAGCTTCGTAAGGTCGCCCGCGCTGTTGATCACGGCTTTTGCAAGGCCCGAGGCCTCGACGCCGTGCATCACGATGAACAGGCCGGAGAAGAACAGGAGCAGGGTCCAGTCCACGCCTTCCAGCACCGTCTCGGTCCTCACCCCGCCGAAAAGCAGGAGAGCCGCGGCCCCTGCCGCGGCAACGAGCGGGTAGGGAAATCCCAGGGAGAACCCGGTAAGCACTCCCGCGCACACGACGAGCGACGTGATGAGAAGCGGCTTCCTGACTTCATATGCTGGCAGGGCAGGCCTCGATGAAAAAGTCTCAGCACGCAGCTCTTTCCGGTAGAGGAAGGAGATCACGGAAATGGAAACGATGAACCCCAGGAGCGCGACCGGAAAGAGCGCTCCCAAAAACGAGAGGTAGGGGATCTTGGAATAGATGCCGATCAGCATGTTCTGCGGGTTTCCGGTCATGGTCATGACGCTTCCGATGTTGGAGGACGTTGCGAGGGCAAGCAGATAGGGCATCGGGTTCACTCCAAGCTGCGCGGTGATCGCAAGAACGATCGGCGTATAGAGCAGGCAGATCGTATCGTTCACGAACAGGGCCGACAAAAGTCCCGATGACAGCGTAATGAAGACGAGGAGCTGGAGCGGCGTGCGCGAATGCGAAAGGATCTTGCCGGCCATGAGCTCGAAGAACCCGGCGATCCGGAGATACACGGTGATGATCATCATGCCGAGGAGGAGCAGCAGCGTATGCAGGTCGATCGCGGCAAAGGCCTGATCGAGCGTAAGCACGCCGAAGACGATCATGAGCACGGCGCCCACGAGCGCGCCCGCGGGGCGGTCGATGTGCATGCGCGGGATCTGGCGGAGGCCGATGAAGATGTAGGTGATGATGAAAATGACGAGGGCCGTGATCATGGCAGGCACTTTAACACGGAAAGCCGCGAAAATTCAAGCAGACATTGCCATGTCTGTCCTCACTCCCGTTCGTTTTCCCGGATGGTCAATTTCAGACTGTACCGCGCGGTTCCGCCGTTTCCATCGTCAACAACGACCACGACGTTCCGCACTCCGGTAAATTCCTTCGGAACGACCCACGTAAGCAGTCCTGTAGAGGGATCAATGGTCATTCCCGGAGAAGGAGTTTCCAGGGAGTAGGTCAATGGATCTCCATCGGGGTCGGAAGCCCTGACCTGATAGGTATACACTGAACCGTCGAAACTGAAGTCAGCGTGCTCCACGATGACCGGGGGAGAATTCCGAATCTCCTGCTCCCGGGTCGCCGTTTCACCGTAATCCACGCCGTCGAAGGGCGTGATCTTGACGGAAATAACGTCCCCCCGCTTCACGCTTCCCTCGATGTTTTTCCCTTTGCCTGCCGGGGCTCCGTTCCTGGTCCATTCATAGAGAATCGTTACGGCGTCTCCGTCCACGTCAGTCGCCGCGGCCTCGACGCCCACCGTATCGCCGGGTTTGAAAATATCGGGCTCCCACTTTATCGAACTGATTTCCGGCGGGGTGTTCTTTATATGTACGCTGTTTGAATAGATTTGCCCGTTCTGGAGCTTCACCCTCGCCTGGACCGTGTCCCCTCGAGAAAATTCAGAAACCTTTAATTGATACTGCCCTGGGCTGGAAACGACACCGCCGTTTACGAGCCACTCGACCGCGGCCTGAGACAGGTCAAAACCCTTCGGCGCCAGGGTCAAAATAGAGTTGCGTGTCGGTTCCTGTGGAATGATTTCGAGGGTCGCTCCCGTTGCGGAAGCCTGAGCAGTGCTGCCTGCCGTAACAGAGGGCTTTTGCATGCCGATAGTGTCTGATTTTCCCGAGGTACAGGAAAACAGCAGAAAAGGGAGAACAATCAGGGGAAACTTACAGGGCGACAAACAAGCACTCATCACAGGTATAGTACGTCTCGTAAACATGCCGTGGATCACCCATGCTGCATCAATACTGGTACAGGACCGAAAGCTTGGCCCGCTCCTTGATGCTGGGATCGGCGCTTTCCGCGTCCACTTCCACCGTGTACTGATAGGGAAGCGTCACCGAAGAGATCTCGCCGCTTCCTCCCTTTGCAGACACCACGCCGGTCGTTACCAACTGGTGGCCGCCGGTATTCG
>JAJYKN010000336.1 GCA_021788515.1 Nitrospirota bacterium
TGGTCGATCTTTGCGGCTGTTACGGAGGGAACCGTGAGGCTGCTGCAGGTGCCGGCAAGAAAGATGAAGCAGCACATTTACCTGATCAACACTGATAGAGAAACGGTCTCTCCCTTTGTCAACATATTCAATGAATTTATCAAGAGACATCGTTTTTTCATTCCCTTTTGAAGAGACGCCTTTCCCGGCCCCCCCTGCAGGAAAATGCAATCTTCAAAGCCGCGGAAACCGGTCCCGTTAGGCCCCGCTTTGCAGAAAGTCTCCAAAGGCCCGGTCCAGCTTTTGAATGTGGTTCCTGAGCCAATCAACGGCCAACCGGTTCGTGAGGATAATGAGGTGCACGCCGGGCCCCTCTTCTTCGATCTGTTGTTTGATAGTGAGAAGATTGTTCCGGTAGTATACATGCTGGGCCTTGTGCGCCCCGTAGTCCGGATAGCTGCGCTGCTTCATGGCTTTTTCTTCGGCGCCAAAGTGCGTATCCACGTATTCTTCGAGAAAGGCGATGGTTTTGCCGATCTCGAGCCGCCCTTGTGCCTGGTTGCATGCCTGGAAAAGCCGGTCTATGCGCTTGAATAGTTCCTTATGCTGATCATCGATCTCCGCCACTCCCGTGGCCAGATCATCGGTCCATTGTATTGCCATGGTTCCTCTTCCTCCCATAGGTTCTTGTTCCATAAGCGTTCGGGCGGCCCGGCAGGGACGGGGGTCTTTGCGCCGGGCCGCCGAACTTTTACTCCGTGAAAGCAAGTGGCGATCAAGGATGCTGGTGAGAAATCCATGCTGTTCGGGCCGATAGGAAATCATTTCACCGCGTTGTCAGGCTCTCACGAAATAACCTTTTTTCTCCAATCAGTACATCTGTTCGCTTTCCGCGATCGTGCCGGCCGTCACCGTGGAGCGGAACAGGCGGTAGACCCAGATCTTATAGCTGATCACGATCGGCACGAAGACGAGCGCCACAACGGTCATGATCTTCAGGGTGTAAGGGCTTGAAGAGGAATTGAAGATCGTGAGGCTGTACCCTGCATCGATGCTCGACGGGATCAGGTTCGGGAAAAGTCCGATCACGCCGGTGGCGACGACCATGACGATGGTCACGCAGGACGACGCGAAGGCCAGCAGGGAGTTGCCTTTGGCAAGGAAGACCTTGATGCCGAGCAGGGCCGCGACGGCCAGGACCGGGGCAATCAAAAGCAGCGGAGCGCTCAGGTAGTTGTCATAGAGCTTTGTGGCAATGGCCGTGGCGCCCAAAAACAGGACCGCGACAGCAAGCTCGCCAAACCACAGTTTGTTCGCCAGGGCCGTGGACCGGTCGCAGAGCTCTCCCTCGGTCTTGACGCAGACGTAGAGGCTGCCGTGGGTAAGGAACATCAGGACGAACAGCGCGCCGGTCAGCAGGCCATAGGGGTTCAGGAGCGACAGGAGCGAGCCGTGGTATCCTGCTGCGTCCATGGGAAGGCCGCTGAAGATATTGCCGAAGGCGACGCCCAAAAGCAGGGCCGGAAGCGCGCTCCCGATGAAAATGCCCGCGTCCCAGCCTTTTTTCCAGCCAGGGCTGTTGATCTTGCCCCGGAACTCGAGGGACACTCCGCGGATGATGAGCGAAAACAGAAGCAGCAGGAGGGCCGAATAGAGATAGCTGAACATGAGGGCGTAGGTCCCGGGGAACGCGGCAAAGGTTGCGCCGCCCGCGGTCAGAAGCCAGACCTCGTTGCCGTCCCACACCGGTCCCACGGTCCTGATCAGGATCTTCCGGTCCTGGTCGTTTTTGCCCAGGAACTGGTGCAGCATGCCCGTGCCGAGCACGAACCCGTCGAGCATGAAGTACACGGCCCACAGGACTGCCCAGAGTATGAACCACGTAACTTGGAATTCCATGTTATGCTTCCTCCTTTGCAGTTTTGAGCAAGGTTGATGTGTCGTTGTCGGGCCCCTTCCTTGCGAACTTCGACAGGAGATAGATGTCGACCGCGCCGAGCCCGCCGTAAAGCAGCGTAAAGCCCAGGAGGGACGCGTAGACCTGCAGCGTGCTGATGGACTGCGATACCGCGTGGGTGGTCTTGAGCACGCCGTAGACGATCCAGGGCTGCCTGCCCACCTCGGCCACGACCCAGCCCAGCTGGCCGGCGATGTAGGGCAGCGGCAGGGAGAACAGCATGATCGTCAGGAACAGCGGGTGCATCTCCAGGGTCCCCCGTAGTGCGTAGACGACCGCCATGATCGTCAGGAAGAGCATGGCAAAACCGAGGAAGAGCATGATGCGGAAGCTCCAGAACGTGGGGAGTATTGGCGGACGCTCTTCCTTGGGAAAGGCCTTCAGGCCCTTGATCTCCGCATCGGCGTTATGGAACGCGAGATAGCTCAGGAGGCTCGGCACGCAGGGGCCTTCGAGGGTGTTGCATTCCTTTTCCGTGTCGGGAATGATGAAGAGGTTGTAGCCCACGTTCTTCTGCGTGTCCCAGAGCGCTTCCATGGCGGCGAACTTCGTGGGCTGCGTCCGTGCGACTTCTGCCGCGTGAAAATCGCCGATCGCGGCCACGGCCAGGGTGGATGCCAGGCCGAAGATCGCCGCGATCCTGAAGGAGCGCTTGAAGAACCCGGTCTGGTTCTTTTTCAGGAGATGGTATGCCGACACGGCCATGACGAAAAAGGCGGCGGTTACGTAGCCGGACGTGAGGGTGTGGCCGAACTTGAGCCACCCGTAGGGATTGGTCAAGAGCGCTCCGAAGTCGACCATCTCGGCGCGGTTGTTGCGAAGGACGTAGCCCACGGGGTGCTGCATCCAGCCGTTCGCCAGGAGGATCCAGAGCGCGGAGAGGTTGGTCGCGATCGCAACGAGCCAGATCGAGACGGCATGGGCCTTTTTCGAGAGCTTGTTCCAGCCGAAGATCCAGAGGCCGATGAAGACCGATTCGAGGAAGAACGCCATCGTCGCCTCGATGGCCAGGGGCGCTCCGAAGATGTCGCCCACGTATTTCGCGTACTCGGCCCAGTTCATGCCGAACTGGAATTCCATGGTGATGCCCGTCACCACGCCGAGGGCGAAGTTGATCAGAAACAGCTTGCCCCAGAATTTCGTCATCCGGAGATACGTCCCGTCCCCGCTCATCACGTAGCGCGTTTCCATGTACGCCGTCATGAGGGAGAGCCCCAGCGTGAGCGGCACGAAGATCCAGTGAAACATGCTCGTGAGCGCGAACTGCAGCCTGCTTAATGCCACGACATCCATAATGCCT
>JAJYKN010000337.1 GCA_021788515.1 Nitrospirota bacterium
CAGTTTCCCCTCCCTTCGCGTCAGGAGTAGTCCTTGAATTCCTCCTCGGGAAACGCTCCTTCGTCTTCCCCGGGCAGGCGCGGTTTAACCATGGTCGCTTCCACCATCGCCCGCTTTGCCAGCATCGTGGCTGTGGTCATGTGCTGCATCAACGACACGTCCTGCATACTGCTGTTCTTCAGCCCCAGGAGCGTGACCAGCACCATGGCCATGATCGCCACCGCGACCATTACTTCGAGGAGGGTGAAACCACTTACGTTCAGAGTAAATCTTTTTCCCGCACTCGGGAGTGTATTTATTCCATGACTTTCTCTGCATCCTCTGCGGTAAAACATTACTGTTCCTCAATATAACCGTCGCGGAGCTCGGTAGTGCCCATGAGCGGGTTCACGATAAGCGTAAAATCCCTGGAATCCCCGTCCCGCAGATGGATCAAGGCGGGTTCCACCCAGCCGTCAGGCGTGAACTGGATGAAGGGATCGTCGGGATGGCTGGCGACCTGAACATCTCGCAGCGTCGTCTGGCCGGACAAGCTCCCCTCGGACCCGACCACAGACTGCACCCGAATAAACTCTATGGTCTGGTCGCTTTTCTGGGCCATGACCTCGGCCCAGTAGCGCCCGCCCTGCACATCGAAGCGGAGCCGGTAGACCGCCTTCTTCGCCTGCGATTCGTCCCGCAGGAAGCGGATCATGCCGGTCAGGTGTCTGGCGCTTTGCTTGAGGTTCGCTTCGCCCAACTCGCCCAGGCGGGGAATGACCAAAGAGAGCATGACGCCGAGAATCACAATGATGACCATCAGCTCAATGAGCGTAAAACCCTGCGTGGTTTTTCTTACGAGCCCCATGCCCCCTGCCCCATGACCCTTCCTACTACTGCATCTTCCAGCTCTCGATGTCCGCGTTGTTGCCTTCGCCGCCGGGCTCTCCGTCAGCCCCGTACGAAATGATCTCGTACTCCCTGTTCTCGCTTCCCGGGGAAATATAGACGTAATCCTTGCCCCAGGGATCCTTCGGGATCCGGGCGGGCTTCAGGTAGCCGCCGTCACGCCATTTATCGGGGATGCGGCCGGTTTCCGGCTTTTTAATGAGTGCGTCGAGCCCCTGATCCGTGGTGGGGTAGAACCCGTTGTCGAGCTTGAACATATCCAGTGCCCCCTCAAGGTCGCGTATCTGCGTCATGGCGATCTTGACCTTCGCTTTTTCTTCCTGGCCCAGGAATTTAGGAAGAACAAGCCCCGCGAGCAAACCCAGAATAATGATGACCACCATGATTTCGATAAGAGTGAAACCTTTTTGATTCTTCATATAAGAAAACCTCCTTAAAGCAGTATGTAACCACGGATGGACACGATTTTCATTCCGCAATCCGCATTCCGAAATCCGAAATGTTTTTATCACTGCGCTCCCGAGCTCATCTGGAGCATCGGCAGCATGATGGCGATCACGACGAAGCCGATGATCAGTCCCATGACGAGGATAATGACCGGTTCCATCAGCGCCATGAGCCCCGTAAGGCGCGTTTCAACGGTGCGGTCGAAAGAATCGGATATCTTGAGCAGCATTTTTTCCAGCTCTCCGCTCTTCTCTCCCACGGCGACCATCTGCACGACGACCGGCGGGAACAGGCCGCTCCTCTTGAGCGGATCGGCGATGGGTTCGCCCTCGCGGACGTTTTCACGGGCCTGCTGTATGGCATTCGCAAGCACCGTGTTGCCGATCACGTTCTTGACGATATCGAGCGCCGTCAGGGTCGGCACGCCGCTCTCCAGCAGCGTTCCGAGCGTGCGCGTGAACCTCGATACCGCGATCATCCTGATGAGCGTGCCGAAGACCGGCATGCGGAGGAGCCGGGCGTCGATATTTTCCCTGCCCGCCTGCGTCCGCGCGTACCGCCGGAAGTAGTACACTCCGCCGGCAACGGCCAGAATAAGCGCCCACCAAAACGTCGACAGGAACCGCACAATGCCGAGCAGCAGCAGTGTGATCAACGGGAGCTGCTGTTTCATATCCTGGAACATGCCGACGACGCGGGGCATCACAAAGCTGAAGATGAAAAAAAGCATCCCGATGCCGATCACGGTCATGAACGCGGGGTAGGCCAGCGCGGCGGAGATCCTGCCCCGGAACCTCACCTGCTCGTCGAGAAAATCCGCAAGCCGGTCGAGCGTGATTTCCAGGGTCCCGCTCGATTCGCCCGCGGTGACCATGTTGACGTAAAGCTGCGAAAAAGCTTTCGGGTTGCTCTTGAGCGCGTCGGCAAGCGATGCGCCCTCGCGCACGCTGTCGCGCACGGAGGACAGCGCCCCCTTGAGGGCCTCGGTCTCTTCCTGCTCAACAAGCACGGACAGCGCGTCCATCAGGGGGAGCCCGGAAGACAGGAGCGTTGCAAGCTGGCGCGTGGTGTTCGCGAGGTCGCCGAGCTTCACCCGGCTGCCGAAGGAGAAGGAAAGGTTCCCCCGCCGCGCGGCGCTCATGGACGAGCCTTCGCGGATCTCGAGAACGATCACGCCCTCTTTCTTCAGCTTCGTCTTAACGGCCTTCAGCCCGTCGCCGTCCTGGACGCCGGAGACCTTTTTTCCTGTGGCGGTAACGCCTTTATATTCGAATACGGGCATGGGATCAGAATACAGAAATCAGACTGGCAGAAGTCGGACAAAAGCACGGTTCATTCGTTTTTTGGTTCAGTCTGTCCTCTGTCATTTGTGCTCTGTCCTCTCTCACGATTCTTTCTGCGTCACGCGCACGACTTCGTCCACGGACGTGATGCCGGCGAGCACACGGGCGGCGCCGTCCTGTCGAAGCGTACGCATGCCCCGTTCCATAGCCAGCGCTTTTATCGTCGTTGCATCGGTGTTTTTCATGATCAGCTGCCGCATTTCGTCGTCCACATTGAGGAGTTCGTAAATCGCGCTTCTGCCGAGATAGCCGGTGTTAAAGCAGGCATCGCAGCCTTTTGCCCGGTACACGGTGGCGCCTTCCGCGCCGGTCTTGATCTCGAGTTCGGCGATCTCGCCCGGCGTCATCTGGTAAGCCTCCCGGCACTCTTTGCACAGCACGCGCACCAGCCGCTGAGCGAGGATGCCGATGACCGAGGAGGAAATGAGGAACGGTTCCACCTTCATGTCCAGAAGCCTGGTGACCGCGCCGGCTGCATCGTTCGTGTGGAGCGTGGAAAACACGAGGTGGCCGGTAAGCGCGGCCTGGATCGCGATCTCGGCGGTCTCCGAGTCG
>JAJYKN010000002.1 GCA_021788515.1 Nitrospirota bacterium
TCTATGAACGCACAACGAACCCCGCCGTCGCCACGGGCGACGGTATGGCCATGGCCTACCGCGCGGGGGCGGATCTCGTGGATATGGAATTCGTCCAGTTTCATCCGACCGCGCTCTTTCTCGAAGGCGCGCCGCAGTTCCTGCTTTCCGAGGCCATGCGGGGCGAAGGCGGCATGCTCCGGAACGTCGAAGGACATCGCTTCATGGACGCCTATCACCCGGCCCGCGAACTCGCCCCGCGCGACGTAGTCACCCGCGCGATCCACGCGGAAATGACCGCAACGAAGTCGTCCCACGTTTACCTTGATATGACGCACTTGAACGCCGAATATATCGTAAAACGTTTTCCGCGCATCTACCGGACCTGCAAGGACTTGGGCATCGACATTTCCCGCGAACCGATCCCGGTGTCGCCCGCGGCCCACTACATCATGGGCGGAGTCAAAACCGACCTCTGGGGCGCCACGAGCATCCCGGGCCTCTATGCCGCCGGAGAGACGGCCTGCACCGGCGTCCACGGCGCGAACCGCCTTGCGAGCAATTCGCTGCTCGAAGGGCTTGTCTTCGGCGAGCGGGCGGGACTTGCGGCCTCGCGTTATGCCCGGAAGCACTTCAACAGGAAGCCAAACATGCCGTCCTCGGCACTGCGGGAGCTGCAGAAAGAACGGGCTTCGGGGAAATATTCACAGGTCGCGGAGATACGGACATCGCTGAGAAAACTGATGTGGGAAAAGGTCGGGATCGTGAGAACCAGGAAAGATTTGACGGCCGCACTCAAACAGCTGCGGGAATGGGGCACGACGATCAAAGGCCACGGACCGGACCGGAGCATCTTCGAGCTCAAGAACATGATCACCACATCGGCGCTCATTACACGCTCGGCCCTGGAGCGTGAAGGGAGCGTGGGCGCCCACTTCAGGAGCGACTTCCCAACCAAGGGAAGGAACTGGAGGAAGCGTACGGTGATAACGAAGTAGCATTTCTTGCGGAGATCCGCGGTCAACGTCTGGATTCTTTTATTTACAGACCGTTTTGTCAAAATGCCTTTACACAACCTTTGACAACGAACTTCTGTTTCCGTATAATCTTCTCACGTCAACATGGTCGCGCCCGCGACTTTACAATCGAACTACGGAGGAATACTATGAATACTATGTATCAGATTTGGATTGCGATTATTGGAGCACTTATCATGGCAGGGGGGCTTGGCGGTATTTTTTATCTCATCATTAAGCAGAATGCCACGCTCGGCATCAGGGCTATCCAGTTCATCATAATCGTTTTTGTCGTGTGCCTGATGCTCATTCTTGGCGTAATGAACATTCTCGGCCGGGAGACTATCGGGACGATAATCGGCGTTATCGTGGGTTTTGGCATATCCACGTTTACGAAGGACTAGTTTTAGCAGCCATCATCTTCCGTTGCAATCATCACGGCAGGCCGCCAGGTCTGCCTTTTTTATTACTCTTCAGGCAACAACTTCTTACTGGCCCCGGTATCTTTTCTCACCTTTCCTCCATCTTGTCCGTCGCGAGAAAGGGGATGGTCAGCATGCCCGGGATTGTCATGCAGCAGACAATAATGAAAAACATCTTATATCCAAGCGTCTGCTGGAGCCAGCCGCTTACGAAACCGGGCAGCATCATGCCGAGCGCCATAATTCCCGTCGAGATCGCGTAATGGGAGGTCTTGTACCTGCCGTTCGCAGAATACATGAGATAAACCGTGAACACCGTAAATCCCAGCCCGTAGCCGAATTGTTCCAATGCCACGAGCGGATAGACGAGCCCGATGCCCGGTTGCGCGTAGGCCATATACACGAAAAAGAGGTCGGGCAAATGCATGATGATGACCATGGGCCAGACACACCGCTTGAATCCGTAACGTGAGATGAGCCATCCTCCGAGGATCCCGCCGGCGACGAGGGAGACGACGCCTGCCGTGCCGTAAACCAGTCCCACCTCTTTGGTCGTAAGTCCGAGTCCTCCGGCGCTGCCCTGGTCCAGCAAAAAAGGAGATACCAGCTTCAGGAGCATTGCCTCACCGAGACGGTAGAGCAGGATGAAGGCGAGCATGACGCCGATCTTTTCCTGGCCGAAATAAGCGCGCATCACTTCAAGAAAAGAAGCCTCCTGTTTCCTTGCCTCAGCCGAATGTTCGCCGTCGGTCATCGGGAACGGCAGAATGAACTTATGATAGAGCGCGGCTGTCGCGAAAATCAACCCGGAAATAACCAGGACCGTCGACCAGCTCCCGGCAATGTCGTTGCTCGATGTTTCGAGCATGCCGGCAACGTAGACCAGAAATCCCGTTCCGAAGATCATCGCCAACCGGTAAAAGCCCGCGCGCAGTCCCACAAACAGCGCCTGTTCCTTTTCGGTGAGCGCAAGCATGTAGAAGCCGTCCGTTGCGATATCGTACGTCGCGGATATGAACGCTCCCGCGAAAAAAGCCGCCAGCGACAAGGCAAAAAAAGATTCGGTCCGGAGCGAGAAGGCAATTACGAACATGCAGAGGCTCATCGCCGCCTGGGTTGCAAGGATCCAGGTGCGCTTCGTGGAATACACGTCCACGAAGGGCCCCCAGAACATCTTGATGACCCAGGGCAGATAGAGCCAGCTCGTCCAGAAGGCGATATGAGCGTTGTCGAGCCCCATCCGTTTGTACAAGATGACCGACACCGTGTTGATGAGCACATAGGGCAGGCCTTCGGCAAAGTAAAGAGTGGGCAGGAAGGACCAGGGATCGCGGGATGCGGGATGTTTAATCATGGTTTCTAGAGTAGCAAATTAACAGGGAAACATCCAGAGGAAAATACTGACAAACGGGAGGAGACAAGCGTCTCCCCGTTCATTCGCCCTGCCGGACCGCACGAACAAAAAAAGACCCCGGTGCGTATCTTCGGGGTCTTCGATCAAATTGATTGGTGCTCATTGCGATAAATCCGGAACGGTATGCAACCCATCCCTGTTTATGAAGTTTTTGCTACGTTGGACGCCTGAGGGCCTTTGTCACCTTGAATGATTTCGAACTGAACAACTTGTCCCTCAGAAAGCGTTTTGTATCCTTCGCCTTGAATGGCAGAATAGTGCACGAACACGTCACGTCCTCCGCCGTCGGGCTCGATAAAACCATACCCCTTTGATTCATTGAACCACTTCACTTTCCCCGTAGACATAAACCTTGCTCCCTCCTCGCTTGTTTCCGCCGTGCTGGCAATTGTCCCCCGGCCAAGCATATCGGAAACGGTTTTTAATTCAAAGGGAAAGAGTTCTCCTCCAGTTACCGCTGCTCTTTTCCCCGGCTGACCATGAATTACGTTGATATGAATGTGGAGAGGAAGAATAGATAGAATATGAGGATGTGCTTACGCGATAGGGCCTCTTAATTCAAGTATTTTACCGGATTCACCGGAAGACCATTCAAGCGTACTTCATAGTGCAGATGCGGTCCCGTGCTGGAACCGGTATCGCCGACATAGGAGATGATATCGCCGCGTTTGACGTGCTGGCCCGCTTTCACATTGAGCCGTGAGTTATGACCATAGACGGTTTTGATGCCGTACCCGTGGCTGATCTCGACCATATTGCCGTATCCGGTGCTGAAACCGGCCCTAATCACGACGCCGTCTGCGGGCGCCAGCACTGGCGTTCCGGTTTGGGCCGCAATATCAAGGCCTTCATGAAACGTGAGGATGCCGCTGAACGGTGAAGTCCGGTTGCCGAAGGGAGACGTGACCCATCCGCGAACGGGCCATACCGAAGGAGTAGACGCAAAAAGCGACCGCTTGTCCTCAAAATACTCCATCAGCATCTGGAGACTGGTTTCCTGCCGGGAAGCCGCGCCTTTGAGCTGGGTGAGTTCCTGGTGCATTTCCTTGAGCGCCTCTTCCTGTTTTTTCCCACCCATCGTTGTCAGATTCTGGAGGCCGAGTTCATCGGGTCCGCCGATACCGAGGACCTGCTGGGCCTTGTCCCGCGGCCCGAGACTCACGACGCGACGAAGTTTGGTGTCAAGGTCCCGGAGCATGAACATCTGGCGTTTATAATCCAGGAGATTGAGGGCAAAACTCTGCACCTGCGCTTTTTGCTGCATTAATTCCTCGCGCACGGACTGCAGTTCCCAGATTTTATCTTTAACATCGTTGTATTCGTAGATAAGATAGAAGGAAAGGGCAAGGACCGCAGCGAAAGAAAGAAAAACGGTTTTGAGGACGGATTTCGATATACTCAAGGTCCGAACGCGTTCATTAGGACCAGGCAGGAACATAAAGGTAAAATATTCTTTTTTCTTTTGCTTCCTGGACTTATTTACCCTCATTGTTCCTCCGAAAATAGGCGCAAACAACCATGTAAACGTTAACACAAAGGGCTTACAGAAGTCAAGATTTTATTCATTTATACATAAAACGCGCTTTTGCATAGCACAACATATTGTGTTCTGCTCATTTTAAAAAACAACATATGGGGAGTACGGACCGCGAGTCGCAGGGTTCATCCCTTCGTTGTTTCACCGAGCCAGCGGAGGTACTCGGAGGAACCACCGACGATTGGGAGGGCGATCACTTCAGGCACGGTGTAAGAATGGAGCGCTTTTACCCGGTCAATAATGTGTTCAAGCAACGGCAGCCGGCTCTTCACGATAAGAAGCGTCTCGTCCTGACCCTGCGTTTTCCCTTCCCAGAAGAACAGGGAGCGGATCTGCGGAACGATATTCACGCAGGCGGCCAGACGCTCGTCAACAAGCGCAGTCCCGATCCGGGCGGCCTCCTCCTTTGATGATGCCGTTATGAGCACGATAATTTCATTGGCCATGGCCGCCTCTGTCGCCTATTCTTTGCCGTACCCGCCGCCGATCCCCTTCAAATCCAGCATCGCCATAAACCTCGTCTCTCCCGGCGTGATAGAGTACGTCATCCTGACTCCCCAGCACTGCGGAGTGTAGCGCAAGGAGTAATCCTGCTCCGTGGTTTTCCTGTTTTCCATATCGCGCCACCACTGGGCGCCCAGGTGCCACTTCCCGAGTTTCACCGTACCGCCGCCGATCAAGAATTGGGTCGCCGGGTTCCGCAATGACTGTTCGGACAGGTTCGCCGACGCCCTTTCGGTCGTGATCCCGAAGCCCACAGTGTGCGACGACAGGGTTCGATCGTAGGGGTCATAACTGGCGTTTCCCGTGAGCGAAAATAGTTTCGGTGTTTTTACAAACAACTCTCCGAGGACATCGGACCGCGTGTGGACCATGCTGCTCTGTTCTCGTGCGGCATTCAGGTCATAGGATTGAGAGAGCTTGAACACCATCAGATCGAAGGTCGTGTACGTCGAGGGGCCCGTCGACTCTTTGTAATGCGCCGTCAAGCGGTTGATCAGCGAGAACGTCGTGGTGTTGGACGACGTTACGGCATCAACTGCATCGAACTGGGGGATGTTGCCCTGGTCGATGTGAGGAATATAGATGTAGGAGACCCCGGGCTCGATGGAATGTCTGATCCGGCCGATGCCGGCCTCGCCATCCGTGCCGTAAACCTTGGACATCCGGGCGTTGAGATCTGCGCCGGCGTAGGCAAATTTTCGTTCCATCGGCGCCGCCGATGTGGCGCTCTCATCGTAAAACGTGGCACGGGCGCCCGCCCGCGGTGTAATGCTGAGACCGCTGCTTCCGAAAGTCGCGGCGAGCTCAGGGTTGAAGTCCACGCGTCTTATGCCGTCGCCGTTCTGCCTCACGAAATTCGTAGCAGACCCTTCGAAGTTTAAATGGACCGGACCGCCGATCGTTTCCTCATAGATGGTATACCGGAGCTCCGGCAGTTTCTGGACCGTCTTGTCGTTCGTTTGGGTGAGGTCCGTTGAATACTGGCCCAAAAGATAGAGCGAAGCCGTGTCCCACCTCTCCACATAAAAGGCATTGGAATCAATATAGGGCTTGGATTTCATTTCCAGCCTTTTATCGAGATCGTAATAGTAGTGTTCATCGCTCACGAGATTGATGTCGGCCCGGGCCGAGAGGTCCTCGGCGAACTCTTCCTGATGTTTGAACTGAAATTCCCATCGGGACTCGTTGGAATGGTACATGTCCCAGACCTTGGCATATACCTGCCCCATGGATTCGCGGGAATTCATGTATCGGTACTCGACGCCGGTGCCATGACCGGTGCGCGCCCGGTAATCAGAAGAGATCGTCATGTCCTTGCTGTCGGAGATGGCCCAGAAAAAGGCGTTCTCGATAAAGAACCCGTCGCGATTGCTGTAGCCGGGCACGGGAATCAGGAAGCCCGATTGTCTGCGCACGGGAAAAAGAAAATACGGAGTGTAGAGCATCGGCAGGCCTTTGATATTAAAAGATACTCCGCGACCCGTGGCGTACCGATTCATATCGATATCCATATCATCGGCTTTCAGAAACCATTCGTCCTCATCGCAGGTCGTGAACTCGCCGTGTTCGACGTGGTAAACGGACTCCGACCGGCGTTCTATCAGGTCCCCCTTTAAATGAAAATTTTCTTTTTTCATGAACAGGTCGCCTTTCGTGATGACCCCCTCACTGGTGTTCAGGTTGACCTTCAGTTTATCGGCATGGATGACGTCGCCCGGGTCCTGGAGATACACATGACCCTCGGCTGTGGCCTCTCCCGTCTTGTTGTTCAGCATAACCCTGTCCGCTTCGAGCCGGGTGCCCTCCTGTTCGATCTTCACATGGCCCACGGCGGTATACACGTCGGTGGTCCGATCATAATCGAGCTTGTCCGCCGTAATGGTCACCGGGATTTTTTTTGGGAGTTCCTGAGCCGGGCCCGAGCGTGGAAAGCCGGCCGACAGGCCGGCAAGAAGGACCGCGGCAAGGACGAATGCGGCGCCACGTGCCCTCAGCATCCCCGTATGTCCTTCATCTTCTCCCTGCACATTCCCAACCCCGCATTCCGCATTAACGGCTTTCATCCTTTGATCCATTCATTAAAAATAAAATCCACCGCTGAGGCGCGGAGGCGCAGAGAAAATGACTTTCTAAATTTGGATGACGCTCTCGGCGTTCTCCGCGGCTCAGCAATGAAACCCGGCTTTTACGCGATTGTCATCCTTTGAGGCCCGTCAGCGCCCGCGCCGGACGGGCATCGGGGAAAAAGTAAGCCCTCGCATCTCCGACGACGTAGAGAGAGCCGGTGACCAGGATAAGATCGTCGTCAGTGGCCAGTCCTTGCGCCCGAACGATCGCCTCCCGAACGGACTCAGTTGATTCGACGGAGGCATGCAGTTTCCTGATCTCCGCAGCGAGTACCTCCACATTCAACGCCCGTGAATACTGCGGTTTCGTCACCACCACCCGGTCGGCAAGCGAAATGAGCTCGGAAAGAATGCCGCGATAATCCTTGTCGCCGAGAATGCCGATGACCAGCACCAGCCGGGCATAGGACTTCTTCAGGTCTCTAACGGCTTCGGCAAGCCTGTGCGCCGACGCGGGATTATGGGCGCCGTCCAAATAGATGTCGGGCCGCTGCGCCACCCGTTCCAGCCTTCCTTCCCAGCGCGCCTGGGCAAGGCCTTGCCGGAGGGCGGGCTCGTCCACGACGATGCCCGAGCCCCGAAGGCACTCGACCGCAGCCAGGGCACAACAGGCGTTATCCACCTGATAGCGGCCGAGCAGGCTCAGCCTCAGACCTTGATAGGCAGCCTGTAAACCGCGGTAATCGAAGACCTGCTCAATGCCCGGTGCAATGTGCTCGGGCTGGAAATCTCTGGAGAGGCGATAGACCGGGGCGCGCTTTCCCCCGGCCTCGCGCTCAATCACCCTGATGACGTCCGCTTGCGCTGCGCCGGTCACGAGGGGAACGCCGGCCTTCACGATGCCCGCCTTTTCAGCGGCGATTCGCTCCAGCGTCGTGCCGAGAAACTCGGTGTGCTCGAGGTCGATGTTCGTGATCACCGACACAAGCGGCGTGATCACGTTCGTGGAGTCGAGCCGCCCGCCCATGCCGACTTCGATGACGGCGATATCGACGCCTTGATCGGCAAAGTACCGGAAGGCGACGGCCGTCGTCACTTCGAAAAACGTGGGACTGCCGGGGACGGCCCCGTCGGCCGCAAGTCCGGAATACTCCCTGCGGACCTGCTGCGCCAGTGCAACAACGGCTGCCTCGGGGATGGGCGCACCGTTGATCTTGATCCGTTCGGTGAAACTGACGAGATGCGGGGAGGTATACAAGCCGACTCGGTAGCCTGCGGCCTGAAGCATGCTCGCAAGGCAGGCCGACGTCGACCCCTTCCCGTTCGTGCCCGCGATGTGAACGGTTCGGAATTTCTCCTGGGGATTGCCCATGAGTTCCATGAGCCTGATGCTGTTTTCAAGCCCCAGTTTGATCCCGTGCTTCTGGAGACCATAGAGATAGGCGATCGTTTCCTGATATGAACTGTCAAGAGGCATGCTGGTCAATGATCCGTTTCTTTGGTTTTGGGTTTGGTCGTCCGGCCTGTGGCTGCCGGTCTTAATGTACGGCTGACTGCGCGGGACCGGTCGCAGGCGAATGCTGAGGTGCTGCCCCGGCGGGGACCCGCGTCGTACCAGGAGCCTGAACCGGCTTTGTGGACAGCGAAGGGTTCGCAGCAGTCTTGGGCGCGGCCTTCAGCTTCAGCGTGAACGGAATGGGCTGGACGCTCGGAAACGCGTCGAGGCGTTTCCGGTTGTAACTGAGCGTTGCCACCGGCTCGATCCGGGAAAAAAACGCCTGCAGCTCCGGGGCGGTCAGCGTGCCGGACGCTTCCCGGGCCGTTTCGCTGAGCTTCATCTGTCGGAGCTTTCCATGCCCGCGCAGGGCTTCATTGATCCGCCGGATCGCCGTTTTTTCATTTTTTGGAGTAATGCTCACGACAAGCGGCGTCACTGGCGGTGCTGATGCAGTCGGCGTTACCGCCGAATGAGGACTTGACGACGGCGTCGTTGCCGCATTCGTCTCTGCTGTGGGCTTCGGTTCGCCCGGCAGAGCGGATGGCGCGGTCGCCGGCTCACTTTTCACAATCTGATCGATCTCAAGATCGAGCTGCCGAGGCGTTATTGCATAGTAGTAGATGCCCCCCATTGCCAGAGCTATCGCTGCGATCCAAAGCGGACGGTAAAATATTTTTTTCAGCCCCGAGAGCGAGGAACCGGCGTCCTTCACCCGTTGTACGACCCCTTCGGATGCATTCACGTCTTTCAGGATCTGACGCGTCTCATCAGCGCGCTTCAACCCCTCGTACTCTGACCTGCAGAGAACGCACGTACTGAGGTGACGTTCGATCCGGCTCCGCTCGGTCCTGAATACATGACCGCGCAGATAACGGGAAAACGCTTTCCTGGTCCGTTCACAGTCTTTTTTCATGAAGACACCTCACCTCATCGCGCCCACGGCGATTTCCAACTGCGGTCGGCAGCTTCTCGGGAAAAACCGGACCGACTCCCGGCGGTTTTCTTGCCTGTTCAATCCGTGGAAGTTATACTCCTCCCACCTTCACCTGTTCCGCGCGAAGCATCGAATCGCCGAGGAACCGCTTGCCGATCTGTTCAAAACGAGCGGGCGTGTCCGTAACATAATATTTGCGTATGCCTTCGCCGATGCCGTTCCCGCGCCACTTCAGCTTTTCGAGCACGTCGGCGACCTCCTTGGCCGTCTCCGTCGCCGAATCGATCAGCGCAATCCCCGGTCCGATGACCTTGTGGATCACCGTCTTGAGCAAGGGGTAATGGGTGCAGCCGAGCACCAGGGTGTCGATGCCCGTATCCCGGAAGGACGCAAGATACTTCCGGGCAACCAGTTCCGCCACGTCGTTGTCCGTCCACCCTTCTTCCGCAAGGGGAACAAAGAGCGGGCACGCCAGGCTGTGCACGTGGACATCGGGTGCCAGCTTTTTGATCGCTTTTTCGTAGGCCCCGCTCCTGATCGTTGCCTCGGTGCCGATCACGCCCACCTTGCGCGACCTCGTGGTGCGGACGGCGGCGCGGGCGCCGGGGTCGAGCACGCCGATGATCGGCAGCGGGAATTCCTTCTTCACTGCCTCAAGGCTGACGGCCGACGCCGTGTTGCAGGCGACGACGAGCATCTTGATCTCTTGCGCAAGCAGGAACTGCGTGTTCTCAAAGCTGTAGCGCGTCACCGTCTCCGCAGAGCGGATGCCGTAGGGGACGCGCGCCGTATCGCCGAGATAAATGATGTTCTCGTCGGGCAGTTTCGCCACGATCTCCTTAAGGACGGTGAGCCCGCCGATCCCTGAATCGAATATGCCGATTGCTTTTTGCATGATTGTAATTAAGAGTCTCCGGTTTCAAGTCTCAAGTTTCAAGTTACGCGACTTGTCTTCCTGTTGCACCTGAAACCTGAGACTTGTCTTCCTTGAGACTTGTCACTGTTGTACCAAATCCATCCTCTTCGTGAATTTCCGCGACAGATCCACGTGTCCGGCAAGCGTCTGGGCTTCCCTGCCGTTCACCAGGAACCGGACTTCCTTGATCTCGTCAAAATCCTGCGTGACCGTGTTCACCATCGCATAGAGGGCCAGAAACTCCTCCCCTGCCGATGCGCTGATTTCCCGTTGCGGGGACAGGGCAAGGTCGATATAGGCCGTTCCTTGATTGTCGTAATAGAACGCCTTGAGCTTGATGTCGCGAAACACCGCCGTTTGGGCGGCCCGCTGGTCGTTCAACTCGGCGTCGAGCGCTTCCCGGGCCTGGGCCTGGGTGTCGGGCTGCCGCTTGACCGACGCCGTCCCGGCCACGAGCTTGCCGCTTACGGGATAATAAACCGTCACCGTGAGGAGCTCGTTCCAGGAAGCAGGCTGCACCGGAGATTGCATGCCCTGTTCTGCCGCGGGCTGCTTCCGATCCAATGCAGGGGTCCGCATCCAGAGGTAGCCCCCGCCTGCCGCTGCAAGAAAGGCGATGCCCGCAATAAGGATAAACAGCATCCGGTTGTCCCTGATGCTTCTATCGGTCATTTCGGACATACTGCTCGATCCCCCCCGCGATATTTTCGGCAACCTTTGTCCGGTCCTGGTCCATCCCGATCTAGATCATGACTGCGGCGGCATCCACGGCCTTCAGCCCGGCAAGGGGCGCCTGCACCGGCTCTGCGCTGTTCCCGCCCGAAAGCTGCCGGGCGAGCTGCCGGCCCAGCCTGCCGCTTTGCTCCTCGTGCGCCGCCTGCTGGGTGCCCCACACCATTTCCTGCTGCTCGCTTCCGGCCTCGTAACCGAGAAAATCACCGCGCACCGGTTGGGCCGATGCCGTCGAAGCACCTGTTCCGTCGTTTACATCCTGGATATAGACGCGCGAATCCGTTCCTCCCGCGCCGTGAAGGGTCACAAAAACAACGGCCCCTGCGGCATCGGCAAAGGCGGCCCGCTCATCGAGTGAGAGGGTCTGGTCCTTCTCCCGGGTGAGAACGACCTTCATGCGCGCGTCTTTTTGGAGCAGCTTCCTGACGGCCTGGGCAAGCTCCAGGTCAAAGGACTTCTCCAGGCCCTGGGCGGTCAACAGACCCGCGTCCTTGCCTCCATGGCCCGGGTCGAGCACGACGACGAGCGGCTGGTCGCCTGCCCGCGCAGGAGCAAGCGGGGCGCTGCCCTTCGCAATGTCGATCACGATCCGGTCCGGGCCGCGCAGCGTGAAGTCTTTTACCTCTCCCGCCGCGGCATCGAGGCGGATCACGGCGTAGGTCCTGCCGCCCTCCTCGTGCGACTCAAGAGCTGCAATCACCCCGTCATGGACAACGGGCAGCGGCGACTTGAGCAGGAACGGGCCTTCGTAGGAGCTCAGCATCACGCTTCGGCCGTCCTGCGACCGCGTCAACGCATACGGCGCCGCCGCCTCGGCTTCAAACACGACGCGGGTGAACGCGGCATAGGAGGAGGAGCGGACCGCTTTGATGGTCAGTCCTTTTTCCGCTGCTCCGGCAGCTGTCGCTAAGAGCAGCAGACAGAAAAAAATAATTATGAGGGCTTTGCGCATAGAGCGTACCATAGTAACACATCATGCCGATTAGTGCAACTGAAAGCCCGAAAAACCCCTAAAAAAACCGGGCAATACAAGTAGAATTTGCATCTTCCCCTTTGCTGTGTTAATCTGTCCGCCTGATGAACGCGACGAAGGTCCTCGGCGAAACGGGAATGATTGCACAGGCCATGCGCATGGCCTATGAGCACCGGCCCCAACAGATCGAAATGGCGGCAGCTGTCGAGAAATCGCTCCGCGACAAAGCGCATTTGATCGTTGAGGCGGGCACCGGCGTGGGCAAGAGCCTGGCCTACCTCGTCCCCCTGGTCCTCTGGACGCGCGAAGGAAATGTCCGCGCCGTCGTTGCCACCTACACCAAGGCGCTCCAGCAGCAGCTCGTGGACAAAGATCTTCCCTTCCTCAAGAACGTGCTCGGCGATTTCCGCTATGCCCTCTGTGTCGGCGGCGAGAACTACCTTTGCCTCCGCCGGTTCGACTATCTCCGCATCGGCAACCTCTACGAACAGAACGAGATCGAACCGTTAAACCGGCTCTTCGCCTGGTCCACGATGACCAAGACGGGTCTCCGGAGCGAACTGGAGACCGAACCGTTGCCGGGCCTCTGGGCCAAGGCATGCCGCCAGGCAGACCTCTGCTTCGGCAAAGACTGTTCTTATTATAAGGACTGCTTTTACCTCAAGGCAAAATCCATCGAACAGCAAGCCCATATTCTTGTGGCGAACCATCATCTCTTCTTCGCCGACATGGCAACAGGCGGCAACGTGCTGCCGCAGTTCAAGGCCGTGGTCTTCGACGAGGCCCACCAGGTCGAAGACGTGGCAACTGATTACCTGGGCGTCGAGGTCACGAACTTTTCCGTGAAGTATTTGCTCGATACACTCCTTTCCCAGCGGACGCGGAAAGGACTGCTCACCCGCCTCACGGTGCAGGACGCAGAAGTGCAGATCCTGCGAGGCATGGTAGACGGGCTCCGGGTCGTCTCGGACAACTTCTTTTTGAACCTTCACCCCTTCCTCTCCAAGGAGCCCGCGCTCCGGATCAGGCAGCGGAATATCGTGCCCGACATCCTGAGCGAGCCGCTCATGGAACTGCGGGATTCGCTCCTCGAACTCACGCCGGACTCCCAGGAAGAGGAGCTTGAAGTCAAGGCCTTCGCCGCACGGGCCCAATCCCTTGCATCGGCCGTACGGATCAATCTTGACCAGAGCGCGGAAGGGTTCGTGTACTGGGCGGAGCGGGAGAACCTGCGGTACCGGCTCGTTGCCTCGCCGATCGATGTGGCGGGTACGCTCCGCGAGAACCTCTTCGGCAAAGCCGACACGGTGATCCTGACGTCCGCAACTCTTTCCGCCGCAGGGGCCTTCACCTATATCAAGAACCGGCTCGGCCTCGATGCTCCGACGGAACTGCAGCTTGACTCGCCCTTTGATTTCGAAAAACAGGCCCTGCTCTACATCGCAACCGGCCTCGATGACCAGCAGGCAAGCGGGTACCAGGAGCGCTTTGACGCCGAATTGAAATCCGTGCTCACGATCACCCGGGGGAGGACGCTCGTCCTGTTCACCAGCTACGGCCAGCTCAGAAAGAGCGCGGAGACCCTGCGAAAGGAGCTGCCGGAACTCGGCTTCTTGTGCCAGGGAGAGATGCCCGCCTACCGCTTGATCGAACAGTTCAAGAGCGTTCCCCGTGCGGTGCTCATGGGCACCGCGTCGTTCTGGCAGGGGATCGACATCCCCGGCGAAGCCCTCCAGTGCGTCGTGATCGCGAAGCTGCCCTTCGCCGTGCCGGACGAACCCATCGTCGAGGCCCGCATGGAGCGGCTCAAAAATCCATTTTTTGAATACCAGGTCCCTCAGGCGACGCTTCTTTTTCGCCAGGGCTTCGGCAGGCTCATCCGCACGAAGACCGACCGGGGCGCGGTTGTTGTTCTCGATTCGCGCATTATGACAAAGATCTACGGCAAGTCGTTTTTAAAGTCCATACCGAAGTGCCGGATAACCGATGAGCGGGAGCGTTTCAGTGAATTCTTCGAAGCATTGAGAAAATGAGGGTGAATCTGAAATTGCTGGAAATTGCGGCTGTTCGCGCAAAGCCGCAAACAACACAGGGGAAATCAACTACTGCTGTTTGTGAAAGACCTCACTACATGGCACAACCGTGGGAAACCATAGATAAAGTTGAAACTCCGGACGGGATCCTGGAACTGCGAAAGCGGGGAGAGCGTGACTTTTTGATCGTGATCAACAACCGCGTGCTGATGAACAGCAGCGCGAACCGATCGGAAATCAAACTCGGCGAAGAGGCCTGCAGGCTCGTAGCTGCACGCAGGAATCCCCGGGTCCTGATCGGCGGCCTGGGAATGGGCCTGACGCTGCGTGCAGCGCTTGACTCTTTGCCTTCCTCAGCCCGGGTCATGGTGGCTGAACTCAACCCGGTTGTGGCAGGCTGGTGCCGCGGCCCTCTCGCGGGACTGACCAAAAACGCTGCTTCTGACCCGCGGGTTACCATCGTGATCGACAACGTTGCCGCGGTGATCGCAAGGTCCGCGCAGCCAGGATCGCAACGATTCGACGCTATCATCATCGATCTCTATGAAGGTCCCGGATCGGCCACGGACGCGCATCATGATCCCTTTTACGGGAGCCGCGCTCTGAAGACGACTGCCGCCGCTCTTACGCCGGGCGGCGCCTTTGGGGTATGGGGAGAGAACCCCGACGCCGCGTTTGAAAAGCGGCTCGCTGCAGCGGGATTTTCCGTGGAGCGCCTGCGGCCCGGCAGGGGCGGCTTGAGGCATGTGGTATATATTGCGCAAAAAATCGATTGAGGAAACTGATGTTGAAAATCACAGCAAGCGGCCAAGGTAGGAATTCAGAATACCTTATTTTAAAAGCTCTCATTCCTGCAACTTTTTTGCCGCTGGCGTTTATTTTTAAACAAAATAGTTGACTTAATCTCAGTTGGCAGGATAAAGCGCGTCGATTACCGCGTGCAGATCACTCGGTTGAACCGGTTTTGTCACGTAACCATTAGCACCGAGCGCAAGCCCTCTTTTTGCGTCTTCCTCCTTGCCTTCAGTGCTTACAATAATGATCGGGATATGATTGTACGCTCCAAGCTCCTTTACTTTCTTGACAAATTCAAGCCCATTCATCACAGGCATGTTGATGTCTACGAGCATCAAATTGGTGTCTGGGTGCTTTACGAGAGCGTCGAGCCCCTCCTGACCGTTCTTTGCTGCCACTATGGCACATTTGTAACGCATGAGAACCATCTTATACATCTGATGTATCAACGCGGAATCATCAACTAAGAGAACTTTTTTGAGCATCCCTACCTCCCGTTATACGTGATTTTACAATCGCGCGCTGAAAGCGATATAGATAAATTTGAATCCGTTTTGGCGATCCCCGCCTATTTATCTTTCAGGAGGTCGAGAAAGCTCTGGATCGTGGTGAGTTTGCGTTCGGACTGCGAGTAGAGCTTTGACGAAAATAGCGCCGTGGCGGCGTGACCTGCAAGCATGGATAAAAGTTCGTAGTCCACGTCCGAGAACGCCTGTTTTTGAAGGAGGAGCTTATAAATCACAATTACGCCGATCACGTGTTCCTTGATTTTGAGCGGAACGCAGGCGAGTGGATGTATATAATCCACTCCTTTGAGGTCCGTGGGGTCCCCGTCTCGGTAGTACGCCTCACCGGTTTTTGTCGCCTGCCCGATGATGCCGTCCCCGATCTTGATGCTGGCACATGCCTCCAATCCCATGCCCTCCTGCGCAACAATCGAGAGCTCGTTTGTTTTTTCGTCGAGCATCATGATGGAGAACTCCTCGGCGCCGATGAGGTTCATCACGATCTCGAGAATAATTTTGAGACTTTCGTTGAAGTCCAGGGTTGAATGGAGCTGATAGCTTGCCACGTAGAGGTTTGCAAGGTTGTTTTTCTCCGTCTCGACCTCCACATATCTGCTTGCAAAATCCTTGTTCTCCTCCTCCACCTGGCGGTACCGGTCCAGGAGTGCCCTGTTCTCTTCCTCCAGGAGACCGATCCGCTCTTCCAGGGCATTG
>JAJYKN010000338.1 GCA_021788515.1 Nitrospirota bacterium
TCATGGATGTGCACGCCAGGAGTTTATGATACCAAAATCAGAAAAAATTGGGTAACACTTTCCCATTGATGGTGACGGTTATTAACCCTTTTATTCTCAGCCAGGCCTCTACAGCGATACGCCAGGCGGCTTGTGGCTGAACATCCTCACTACTACATAGCATATCATTCTGCGTGTCAGTTAGCCACTCAAAGGCATCCCTCCTTTCCCACTTGGTAAACGTTCTTCTGCCTGTGAAGTACACGTGGCAAGCATTACTACCGTTCAGGCATGGTCGTGGCTGGTGATTAAGATCATGCTCGACCGTGGCAGCATACGTTTCCATGTGTTCGCGCGGACAGTTGGGCTTGTATGCGAGCTTGGTGGCGAGACCGTTCTTGAGCTCTGTCTGCGCCTCCTCGATTGCGCCGTTGTATGGCGGGTAATGGACGGGGCTATTTATCGGGATCACGAAGAAGTCAGAGAGCGCGTTGTTGACCGCAACGTGATTCAGGTTGCCACCGTTGTCCCGCTTGAGGAACAGAGGAGCACCGAAGCGGTTGAAGGTGGCCGCAAGATAGCCGGCTATTTCCTCGCCGCAGGGCATGTCCCCGGTCATGGGACTGAACTTGTAGCGTGAGGCGAGATCCTGCATGTGGTTCAGATACACCTTTGCGCCGGCTGCGTCACGCCCTCCGTATTCGCAGGGGTCCATTGACCACGCGACGTTCGGCACGTTCCAGTGGATGCGCCGCAGGTTCTGCCGATGAAGCGTATGCTGATCATGGCGAGCTGCTTCTATCATGCGCTGCAGCTCACGCCTCGACACCGATGATCGGTACGTCGCGTATAAAGCGCCTGTACCCTGCGTGCGGGACTGGCCGTGGGATAAGTCAGCTATATCCTGGGTGAGCCTGTTAAAGTCCGGCGGTTTGATCTTGGGAGGGCCGGGCTGCCGCACCAGGGGCGCTTCGGTTTTTTCCCTCGCGCGCCACCGTTTAAGGCTTGGATAGGGTAGTTGCACGGCATCCGCAATCGCACGGTAAGTCATATCGGTTTTTTCTCTTATCTGATCAATGACGGCTAGCATACCGGTTATTGCCTCTTCTTTCGCTTTCGTTTTTTTTCCTCTGTCCCTTTTTTCACGCTTGCCTTGTGAAGCTCATAGGCGTGGAGCATGTCCCGTACTTCAACCGTCTTCTTGGCGACGAACAGCTCGTTCTCGAGCTCGGCGATTTCGTTCCGGAGCCGTTCTTTCTCTTCGTCCTTCGGCAAAGCAGGCCTGCCGGGGGCCTTGTCCTCCAAGGCCCCGGTCATGGCCTCTAACGCCCGGCTTTCCCACTCGTAGTAGGTCTTGCGCGATACGCCCAGACGGCGGGCGCCTTCCTCGGCTGTTATCTGACCGCTCCGCACCGCGAAGATCACTTCCGCTCTTTTTCGGGCAAGCTTCATGTCTTTATCGTCGCTCATCGACACGCTCCTCTACGGCTTATCAGTCTTGTCCAGGATCTCATTCTGGCCCTTTGGCTCCCGCGTCTCCGCTCTCCGTGCCTCCTGCGCCCGGGACAGCGTCTTGTCCAGCCTCGTCTGAGCTGTGTTCATCGGCAGGCGTTTCTTGTCCAGAAGTGTCTGCAGCCGGGGAGACAGGGCCGGCCCCTTGTCCAGTCTCACTCTCGGTTCCAGAGCTTGGAGCATTCCCTCCATCGCCCGTTTCTGCCACTGGGAGAGCACCATCCACGGGATCTGCATCTCCCGGCATATCTCCGCGGGCTTCCGCCGCTCCGTCCACACTGCCAGTACCGCCCGGCACTTCTCCATCGCTCCGTGGTTTATCGTCTGCCGTTTCTTCTCCGGCTTTATCTTCTCCGTCTTTTCCATGGCTCGCTCCTTCATCGCTTAGATTGTAGACGACTTCCTGCGTATTGTCATCTTCCTCGTCGTCAACGGACAACCGCAGCTTGCCCTTTTCCGCCCTGAGCACCACCGACTGGCCCTCCATGCGGCCTACCATGTAGAACGGGAGCCTGGGCTTGCCCCGAAGCGCCATCTCGAGAAGGTTGTCCTTTATGCCTTGCTCGATGGTTTTCCGAAGCTCGCTCTGGATCTCGAAGTACCGGTCCGCGGGGCAGAGGCCGCCGATTCCCTGATGGGGTCGCTTGTGGTTGTAGTACTTGACCCACTGCCGTATTCGCTCGGCCGCGTCCTCGAAGCTCTCAAACTGCGCCCGGGTCAAGAACTCCAGGTAGATGGTCTTCCAGAACCGTTCGATCTTCCCCAGGGTCATAGGATGGTGAGGTCGGGACTTGATGTGGTGGATCTTGTCTTTCTTCATCTCAGCCTCGAAGCGGCTCTTCCCGTGCCAGCTCGTGTACTGCCGCCCATTGTCCGTAAGCATCTCCTTCGGTGGGTTGTACTCGGCGGCCGCCCGCCGATATATCTCGATAACGTTCTGACCTGTCTGACTTCTGAAGAGCTCGAGCCCGGTTACATAGCGGGAGTAATCGTCGATGTAGCCGATCAGGTACGCATAGTGACCGCCAAGGCGGAACGTGAAGATGTCCGTCTGCCAGAGCTGGTTCGGTGATGTTCGTTCGAAAAACCGGGGACGGGTGATGTTGTGCTGCCGCTTCTTCGGAGGCGACTTGATAAGAGATTTATCGTGAAGGGTTTTACGGACTGTCTCAGGGCTGGCGGAAAGAAAGAATGCCCTCTTCAAAACCTGCGAGATGCGCTTGATGCCGAAGGAAGGGCTCGCTTCTTTGAGCTCGACGATCTTCTTCTTTACCGGCGCGGGAAGACTGCGGCCGTGACCGGTATAGTTCGTAGAGAGGCCGGCCTCACCGAGCTGGCGATACACCCGCACCCAGTGTCTGACCGTCTCGTGGCTCACCCCGCATTCCTGTACGATCACAGGAATCGGGACACTTTCTTCGATGAACTTCTTGACTACTTGAAGCTTGAAATCTGCATCGTACCGCTTGCTTCGTTTCGACAGCTTCCTTTTTCTTCGACCTTGCTGTATACTCGCTAAAGCTTCCATGGATGACACCCCCTTTAACCTAAACTTGGAGTGTCACCCTATTTTCTCAAATCCTTGGGATCATAAACTGGTCGCTACGACACGAGTGCGCTGTAATGTAAAACCTGTGTTGAAAAAATACAGTCGCGGTGAGTCAGAGGCGACCGGAATACGGCTCCCTTTGTGCGACGATTTTGTTAACAGGAAGTATGACAACTACCATTGGTAG
>JAJYKN010000339.1 GCA_021788515.1 Nitrospirota bacterium
TCAATGGGCTCATGGCCAGGGCGGACGATTACTTCAAAACACAATCGTGAGGTCGATTCATGTATGTCATCTACAATATATTTCTTGTCGTCGCCACCGTTTTCCTGTCGCCGGTGGTGCTGTTTACACTGATCACCGTCCCCAAGTACCGGGGCGGTCTGACCCAAAAGCTCGGCCGTCTGCGCAAGAGTGTGATGCGGGTGATCAAGGGTACGCGACCCATCTGGGTGCATGCCGTGTCCGTCGGTGAAGTGATGGCGGCCCATCCGCTCATCCGGGAGCTTAAAAAAAAGTATCCTCATCGAAAACTCATTCTCTCCACGGTCACGGTCACCGGTCATTTTACGGCGAGCCGCAGGGTGCCGGAAGCGGATGCGGTTTTCTATTTTCCTTTCGATTACCCCTGCATTGTCCGCAGGGTCATCAAGGGCATCAACCCAGAGATCGTACTGGTTGCTGAAACGGAACTCTGGCCGAACTTCTTCCGGGAGCTCAAACGGCAGGGCATTCCCTCTGCCGTGATCAACGGACGGATATCGCCTCATTCCTACAAGAACTATCAGAAATTCAGAAAGTTTTTCGGAATGGTGTTCGACCAGGTGACGCTCTTTTGCATGCAGTCGGAAGAAGATGCTCAAAGGATCAAGGATATCGGCGCTGATCCGGGAAAAGTCATGGTGACGGGCAATCTCAAGTTTGACCAGAAAATTCTTGGTGCCCAGACCGGCCTCGTTGCAATTCCCGCAGGCAGAAAGGTCATTACCGCGGGGAGCACGCACCGGGGAGAAGAGGCCGCGTTGCTCGAGGTTTTTTCCCGGCTGCGCGAGAAGTATCCCAAGCTCCTCCTTATTATCGCGCCGCGTCATCCCGAGCGTTTCGGCGAGGTGGAAGGGGTCATCAACAGCGCCGGATACGAGTGCCAGCGCAGGACGTCTCTCCGCGGGCCGGTCAAGGATGTGCTGCTCCTCGATACGATCGGCGAATTACGGTCTTTCTACGCAGTGTGCGACATCGCTTTTGTCGGCGGCAGCCTCGTCAAAGTGGGCGGACACAACCTTCTCGAACCGGCGGCAATGAAAAAGCCCGTCATCTTCAGCCGGTACATGTTCAATTTCAAAGAAATCTCCGAAGCCCTCATCTCCTCCGGCGGCGGCATCATGGTGAAAGACAAGAGCGAACTCTATGCCGAGCTCAATGCTCTCCTCGCTGACGGCGAGCGGGCCAAGAGCATGGGAGAGCGCGCTTTCAGAGTGATTGAGTCCAACGCCGGCGCTGCAAAAAAAACCATCGAGGCCATCAGCAGGTTGATCGTTGCTCACTAAGTCCTTTGTTGAAGATCTGATGTACGGCAGAAGACAGTCGCCGTTTTTCGGCGCTGTTCTCGTTGCCCTCTCGCTGCTGTACGGCGCAGTGATCCGTTTTCGTTCTTTGCTCTTTCGGCTGAAGCTGCTTAAGAGCAACAAACTTTCCTGCCCCGTCGTCTCCATAGGAAATATCACGCTCGGCGGCACCGGAAAAACGCCGGCTGTCATCGCTGTCGCGGAATTTCTGGCCAAAAGCGGGAAACACCCCGTCGTGGTCAGCCGCGGGTACGGGCGCAAGGACGAAGCGCAGGTGGAGGTCGTGTCAGACGGCCGTTCCCACCTCATGAACGCACAGACGGGCGGCGATGAACCGGTCCTGATCGCATCAAGGCTTCCCCGCGTGCCTGTTGTTGTTGGGAGCAACCGGTATCAAGCCGCTCAACACGCCCTTCAACGTTTCCCCGTTGATGTGGTCATTCTCGATGACGGATTTCAGCACCAACGGCTCAGGAGAACTCTCGATATCGTCCTCGTGGACGCAACAGACCCCTTTGGTAATGGAAACTTGTTTCCTGCCGGTATTCTGCGTGAGCCGGTCTCGGCACTCGGACGGGCCCAGGCAATAATCGTCACCAGGACCGATAAAAAAGAGAGTATGGCCGGGCTCCTGGAATCCATCAGGAGCAACACGAAGGCTGAGATATTCACTTCCCGGCACCGGCCGCTTGACCTCGTGGATTGCTCCACCGGTGAAAGGAAACCCCTCACGGCCCTTCGGAACGCAAAGGCCTTTGTTTTTTCCGGTATCGCGCGGCCCTTGTCATTTACCTCTTTGCTGACTTCACTCGGCGTCTCCATTGCAGCGGAAAGCGTCTATCCCGATCATCATCACTATCACAGGTCGGACCTTGCCGACATCTTCAAGAAGGCCGCCGATGCCCAGGTCAACATGATCATCACGACGGAAAAGGACATGGTCCGTCTCAAAGACCTGAGGCCCGACGGGATCTGGGCGCTTTGCATCGAACTTGATGTTATTGAACGTAGCGAGTGGGAACAATTTCTTTCGAGGATGCTATGAAGAGAGCTGTTTTTCTTGACCGTGACGGTACCGTAAACGAAGAAGTCGGCTATCTGCGCAACGCGGCTGATCTCCGTTTGATTCCCGGGGCAGGAGCTGCTATCAAGCGTTTGAATGACGCAGGCCTTCTGGTCGTTCTGGTGACGAACCAGTCAGGAATTGCGAGGGGATATTTTTCGGAAGAGCAGCTTCTTGAAATTCATGAACGCTTGAAGCAGATGCTGCAACAGGACAACGCACGGCTTGATGCGATTTATTACTGTCCCCACCATCCCACAGCAGGTAATTCGCACCTTACCAAAGAGTGTGACTGCAGAAAACCAGGGACCGGTCTTATTGATCTTGCCAGCCGTGATCTCCACATCGATATCGGGCAATCCTACGTTGTCGGAGACAAGTGGAGCGACGTGGAGCTCGGCCAGAGGGCAGGGGCGCACTCCATTCTCGTCAGGACCGGCTACGGGTCCGACGAGGAAGGGGCAAGGCCTTCTCACCTTAAAGACCCAGATTTTATTGCCCATACCATCACCGAAGCTGCGGAGTGGATCATCGACCACGTCAAAAAGGACAGTCAATGACAACGTCGACAAAAAAAATACTCGTCATGCGCTACCGGTTTATCGGCGATACGGTCTTGACCGTGCCGTTCCTTCGAAACCTGCGCCGTGCCGAGCCCGATGCCTTTCTCTCCTGGATGGTGGCGCCAGGTTCCTCGGACGTTGTAAAGGGAATACCCTATGTCGATGAAATGATTTTCTGGGACCCGGTAACGATTCATGCCGACAGCAGAGGTACTCATCGCACTCTTTCAGCCAAGTTTGCTTTCCTCAGGGAC
>JAJYKN010000340.1 GCA_021788515.1 Nitrospirota bacterium
GATCTTTCGTCGAGAAACAGGACCTCCGGCGTATGGATGAGCGCGCAGGCGAGTCCGAGCTTTTGTTTCATGCCGCCGGACAGTTTCCCCGCAAGCCGGTCTTGAAACGGCGCAAGGTTGCTGAACCCGAGGAGCCGCTCGATCCGCGTTGAACGGGCTTTTTGAGGCACATTGTAGAGATCGGCATAAAAAACGAGGTTCTCCATGACCGTCAAGTCTTCGTAGAGACCGAAGCGCTGCGACATATAGCCGATCTTTTCCTTGATCAGTTCGCCCTGGGTAATTATGGAGCTGCCGGCCACCCACGCGTCGCCGGAGGTCGGGTCCATGATCGCGGCAAGAAGCCGCATGGTGGTCGTCTTGCCCGCTCCATCGGGCCCCACGAGGCCGTAGAGCTCGCCTTTCTGAATTTCAAGATTCAGACGATCGACGGCCACGTTGTCCCCGAAGGATTTGGCAAGATCGGTTGTTTTAATCATGGATTTATTCACTGGCATTTTCGAACTCTGAACTTTGAACTGTGAACTTATTTTATCAATATCTCCACATCCGCGGGCATGCCCGGCTTCAATTCGTTGTTCTGGTTTTTCACGCTCACTTTCACGCCAAACACAAGCTTGACCCGCTCTTCCCTGGTCTGAACATTCTTCGGGGTAAACTCGGCTTCCGATGATATATAGGTCACCGTGCCTTCATAGCGCTTGTTCGGGAACGTGTCCACCGAGATTTCGGCTTTCTGCCCGAGTTTGACGAGGCCAAGTTTGTCCTCCTTGACATACACCTTGACCCAGGGATTTTCCAGATCGCCCAGGGTGAACACCGGCATTCCGGCGTTCACGGTCTCGCCCGCTTCGACGTCTTTTCTGAGCACCACGGCGGCGAGCGGAGCATAAATGACGGAGTCCCTGAACCGCACCTCGGCTGTCCGGAGCGCGGCGCGGGCCATCCGATGCTGAGACCAGGCTTCATCATATGCGGTCTTTGCGGCATCCATCTGCTGGGGAGATATAACGCCATCCCGAAAGAGCGTCAAAAAGCGTTCATAGTCTTTTTGCGCCTTATCAAGCCGGGCTTCTGCGTTCTGGACGCTTGCCCTGTTCTGGGCGACCACGGTCTCAAACTCATCGTTGTCGAGCTGCGCGATCCGGTCGCCCCGGGCAACGGCCCTGCCCTCATCCGTAAAAAGGGCTTTTACCCGCCCCGCGACTTTGAAGCCGACGTTCACCTCGGTCACTTCCACGTTGCCCGACAGCTGCAGCGTGCCCGCATCCCGGGAGTTCCTGAGCCGGTAGAGGACGATCGCGGTGACGATGACCGCGGCGATAATAAGCGCTGCCACAAGTCTTTTCTTCATCGAACGGCCTCCGCATCGAATCTCTTTTGCCCATGGACTGTCGCCTTTATTGGACACTTTTTCATCGTCATAGCTTTCTCCTTGCGGCGTTTTTTTTAAGGGCAATGCACGTTTCGAAATTTTTCCAGGTTTTTTCCCCTTCCGTTTCCAACGGGAAGGAAAATCCACCGAGCGACCATTGGAACGCAAGCCCCTGAACGATGCTGATAAACGTCAGGGCCGTGGTCCGCGGGTCGATGTCTTTTCGCACAGTGTCGTTCTTCTGGCCGCTCCTGATGAGCGACGCCAGGGTTTCGGAAACCGCGTACATGGTCCGGAGGATCTGCTCCCGCATTGCGCGGTGGCTGTGCAGTTCTTCCGAGAACATAAAACGGGGAATGCCGCTGTTGTCCTGCATAAGTTCGATCTGGAGGAAGAAGAAACGCTTCAGCACCGCAAGGGGCGCGGCGCCGGCGGAGAACGCTTTTTTCACATTGCTCCGGATCATCTCCTGCACGAAAACGGCGGCGGCGGAATAGATATCGTCCTTGTTTTTGAAGTGCCGGTACAGGTTGGCTTCCGATACGCCCACCTCGCGCGCGATGGCGGCAATCGTGAGACTGCTGACGCCTTTCCGGCCGATGATCTTGAAGGACGCGCGAACGATCTGGTCCCTCCGTATGTCGCCCTTGATTTTTCCCGCTGTCTTGCCGTTTTCACCCATGCCCGCCTCCTTATGTAAGTGAATGGTTACTTACATTATACCAGGCGCCGATGCCGTGTCAAGCTCGTGGTTGCGGCGCTTGTTCGCGCATCACCTAAAAATACCCCGGCCGGGTGAGTTGAATTTCGTTGACCCCATACATCAATCAACTATAATAACTAAGCTCTACCCGTATCATCCGCCTGCTTCGCATCGGACATTTCTCGGCCCAAACGTCGACGGCAAAGGAGAATACTATGGAACACGTGACCATAAAGTTTCCTGAAATACGGGAAGTGATGATCGATGGAGAACTGATCGGCAAGACAAACACCACCCTGCGCGTCGAAGAAGGCGCGCACACCTTCTCGCTCGACGGGGCTTCGGACTACCAGCCGATATCGCGCACCATGATTGTCGCCGGAACGACTCCCGTCGTCCCCCAGGAAGTGATTTTTGCAAAAGCACCGACAGCGGCATTGTGAAGAGCAAAATTGCCTCCTGCGTTTCCTGCTTGTCAGCTGCGATTAAAGGACGTGAAATGACCAGAAGGCCGTGTCAACTGTTCCTTATTGCGCTCGTATTGGTTCTCGTTTCCCTCGCTCAGCAGCCCTGCTTCGCGAAGAATCGATTGCAGAAAGCGCTGGTCCATCAAGTCCATGACGGAGACACCATCACGCTCCGCTTTGAAGGCAAAAAATACCGCACGCGCCTTATCGGCATCGATGCGCCGGAGATGAAACAGCGTCCCTGGGGCAGAAGAGCGAAATTGCATTTGATCCAGATCATGAAACGCACGAACTGGACCGTGTACGTTGAAACCGATCAAGAACGGATCGACAAATACGGACGACTCCTCGCCTATCTCTGGACGAAAAGGCATGTCCTCATCAACGAGAAGATGATCAATGACGGCTACGCCGTGATGTTCCCCATCGAACCCAACGAGAAATATTCGGAAAGATTCAGCAAGGCGGAAAAACGGGCGCGCAAGGCGCAGAAAGGCATCTGGGGACCGGAGGGTCTGCAAGAAAGTCCTGCGGAATGGAGAGAGAAGCACCCGAGAAAAGATTGATACCGCATATCATACTCGACCGGGCAGCTGATTTCACCCACTGTTGAAAGAGCACAAGTGCGGCTCTCCGGTGGTTTGACCTTCATCCGTAGGGAAAAGAAACGGG
>JAJYKN010000341.1 GCA_021788515.1 Nitrospirota bacterium
GTCTCGGTGGTCGGCGCATCATTAAAATAGAGCTTCAGGACGGTCCAGCAGCTGGAGAAAATCGTCGTTGCCGCATTCAGAAGGTCCTGGTCGGAAACCGGTTTGTTGATCACGCGGCGAAGCCGTTCCGTGCCCGCTTCCGGCGCCAGGGTGAAGCCGGACTTGCGAACGCCGGCAACGGCCCGGATCATCCCGGGCGTGAGCGTCCCGATGCGAAGGGACGGAAGGGAGATCGAAATCCTGTCATCGCGATAGGTCGTAACAAGGTCTTGCATGAGGGGCTGAATATCCGAGTAATCGCCGGAGCTGAGCGATGCCAGCGACAATTCATCATAGCCGGTACAACGGAGCGCTGTGCGGAGAAGGTCTTTGATGCGCCCGGGGCTCCGCTCGCGGTAGGGGCGGTAGATAATTCCCGCCTGGCAGAAGCGGCACCCGCGAATGCAGCCGCGCGCGACCTCCACGGTCACGCGATCGTGGATCGGTTTCATGAGCGGCAAAAGCGGCTTGTCCGGAAAGGGCGCGGACTCAAGGTCCTTCATAAAACGCCTGCGGACCGTCCTTTTGCCGAGCGCGGGCACGTAGTAGCCGTCGCGGGCTGCGAGCGCTTCGAGGAACGATCCTTTGTCAACGTGGGCCTGCCGGAGTTCAACGAGTTCATGCATGGCCTCCTCGGCCTCGCCGATGAAAAAAACATCGATGAAGTCTGAAAGCGGCTCGGGGTTCACGGCGCAGGGGCCGCCTGCGATGATGACGGGATGCGCTTTTGTGCGGTCCGCTGCGCGCAGGGGTATCCGGGCCAGTTCGAGGCCTGCCAGAATATTGGAATAGGACAGCTCGTACTGGAGCGTAATGCCGATCAAGTCGAACGCTGCGAGCGGAAGATTGGACTCGAGGCTCGCGAGCGGCCTGCCCGATGCGCGCAGCCGTGCTTCATAGTCCGTCCAGGGGGAAAACACCCGCTCGCACGCCGTATCGCTCCTGCTGTTCAGGATGTGGTAGAGGATCCGCAGGCCGAGGTGCGACATGCCGACTTCGTAGGTGTCCGGAAAGAAAAGGCAGATTTTGGTCTTCACCTGCCCGAGATCTTTGTGTACGGCATTGATCTCGCTGTTGATGTACCTGGCAGGTTTTGCGACAAGCGGAAGAAAATCTTCGAGCATGAGACTCCTTTGTAGGGTCAAGGGACAAGTAGCAAGTAGCAAGAAAAAGCCTAGACCCTTGCTGCTTGCCCCTATAATTTTTAGTAGAACAGACTAAACCGGCGCGTCTGGATATTCAAGAGCAAACCGAGAGCGAGGAAGGTCGTGATGATGGAGGTGCCGCCATAACTGACGAGGGGAAGTGGAACGCCGACGACCGGCACGATGCCCACTGCCATGCCTACATTAATGAACACGTACAGCGAAATCATGCCGACAATGCCGCCTGCCATGAAAACGCCCAAACGGTCTTTCGCGTTTTTCGCCGTGTCCACGCCGATCAGCAGGAGTGCCAGGTATAACAGGATCAACACACCGGAGCCGACGAGCCCCATTTCTTCCGCGATGACCGCGAAGATGAAATCGGTGTGGCGTTCGGGCAAAAAAGCCATCTGGCTCTGCGTTCCCTTGCGGTACCCCTTGCCCGTGATCTGGCCCGAACCGACCGCGATCTTGGACTGGTTTGCGTGGTAGCCGCTTCCCAGGGGGTCGGAGCTTGGGTCGATAAAAGCACGGATCCTGTTCTGCTGATAGGGCTTAAGGGAGCCCCAGATCTTGTGCCGGACGGGAGAAACGAAGAAGACCAGTGAAGCGACGACGGCAATGCTGACGATAACGGTCATGATTGACCGAAAGTGAATGCCGGCAAGAACGACCATGATCGAGGACGTCAGAAGGAGCATGATCGCCGTGCCGAGGTCGGGTTGTTTCAAAACGAGCACCAGAGGGACCAAGACCATAAGGCCGGGAACGAGCAGGTCCCTGAGCCCATACCCGCCCCGGCGGGGGTCCTCGGCAAAGTACCGGGCCAAAGCCAGGGTGAGCGAAAGTTTGGCCAGCTCCGACGGCTGGAACACAAAGGGACCGATGGCCAGCCAGCGCTGGGCGCCCATACCGCTTTTCCCGATGACCATGACAAGGAGAAGCAGGAACAGCGAGAGCGCGTAGAGGATGTAGGCAAAACGGCCGATGGTGTGATAATCAATAATGAGCGCTGCCAGCATCACGATCACACCCAGGGCAACCCAGACGAGCTGTTTGTAGTAAAGGGGCGACGGCCCCCGGGACGTATAGGTTGCGCTGTAGACCGCGGCGAGACCGATAAGGGTAATTCCGAATACCAGGGCGATCATGGCCCAGGGCAGATTAGCGAACCATCTTTGGCTCAGCATTTTTAAGATACTCCTCAATGACTCTTCTTGCAATGGGCGCGGCTGCGCTGCCGCCATGGCCGCCGTGCTCCACGATTACGGCAACGGCGATCTTCGGGTTTTCGACCGGGGCATAGGCGATGAACCAGGCATGGTCGCGCGCTAGTTCCGCCAGGTGCCGTCCGGCGACCTTCTGCGCAATGACCTGGGAGGTACCCGATTTGCCAGCGACGGTCGCCATCGGCGTCTGGGCTGCGTGCCCCGTGCCGCCCGGTTCGGCAACGACGCCTGCAAGCGCTTGCCGCACGACCTCGAGCGCATTGGCGTCAATGGTGACTTTCTTCCTGAGTTCCGGGGAATACGTCGTGACAACGCCCGTCTCGCGGTTTCTCGACTGCCTGAGCAGCATGGGACGGTAGAAATATCCTCCATTGGCGACGAGGCTCATCAACTGGCATGCCTGGATGGGGCTGACGAGCACGAACCCCTGTCCGATGGAATTGATGAACGTGTCCCCGCCGTACCATGCTTCTCCGGTCCGCTTTTTCTTCCACTCGACAGTGGGAATGAGGCCCGGTTTCTCATCGGGCAGGGGAATGCCGGTCAGACTTCCATAACCGAGCTTTTTTGCAAACGCGGCGACCCGGTCCCAGCCGATCCGTTCCCCCAGGGTGTAAAAGTATACGTCGCAGGATTCGACGAGGGCCTGATGCAGAGAGATCGCGCCGTGCCCATCTTTCTTCCAGCACCGGAAGGAGTGTCTGCCGCTTTTCAGGAACCCGTGGCAGACGATCTTTTCATCGGGGGTGATCACGCCGTACGACAGTCCGGCCAAGGCAACGATGATCTTGAACGTCGAGCCC
>JAJYKN010000342.1:0-1922 GCA_021788515.1 Nitrospirota bacterium
GCCCTGCTTTTGGTGCTGAGCTGGGGCGGAGTGCAGTATCCCTGGACGTCTCCGCTGATTATGTCTTTGGCCGCATCCGCAGCCGTGCTGTCCATCCTGCTCATGTACACGGAACGGCGTTCCGCCGAGCCTGTGCTTTCACCGCACCTCTTTCACAACAGAGTGTTCGTGATCGCCTCCGGCGTCATGGGGCTTACGTTCATGGGCCTGTTCGGCGCAGCCGTATTCCTGCCTCTTTTTTTTCAGCTCGTCCTCGGTATGGCGCCTGCGCGCGCCGGGCTCATGCTGGCCCCCATGACGGGGGGCTTGATCGTGACCTCATTTGTCGGCGGCCGACTTGTTTCCCGGACCGGACGGTACAAGATCTTTCCCGTGGTCGGCCTGGCAGCGGCAAGCCTTGCTTTTCTCGGGGTGATGGGAGCGGCAAGGGCGGGGTGGGGGACCTTCGTGATCGAGGTCTTTTTAATCGCTCTCGGCATGGGGTTCGGCCTGGTCATGCCCAATCTCATGGTTGCCATCCAGAACGCGGTCGGCGTCCGGGAGCTCGGCGCGGCCACCGCGGCGTCGGCGTTTTTTCGCCAACTCGGCGGCATGTTCGGCGTCGCCATGTCCGGCGCAATCATGACGGCGCAGCTGCAGGGGCTGCATGCGGAAAATGTGGCCGGCCTGGCGAGAGGCGGCCGCAGCCTGGTTGAACAGGGCCTTCAGCAAATCGCCGAACTCCCGGCTGCGCAGAAAGCGCTCGTCACCGACGCCTACCGACATGCCATCAGCACGACCTTTCTCGCAGGGTCCCTTATTGTCGGCCTCGCCTTCCTCCTGGTACTGTTTCTTCCGGAGCACCCGCTCAGATCCGCGCATCCCACAGCGCGCACCCCGTCGTCCTGACGCGGGCAAGCGCTCAAGAAAACGTTTATCCCCAAAAAAACATTTTGGACGCAGACGTCGCCGTGAGCTCAGTCGAACGATAAAATCGGATAAACACGGATAAAGAATGCTGGGAAGAATAGCGCGATGCTGAAAAAGAAGACCCACCGTCGTGGTGGGTCCTCTGTTCGATTGGATATCTTGTTTTATCGGCCAATATCTGCGTTCATCAGCGTCCCACCTGTCGTTCTTCAGCTTATCCCTTTATCTTCTTGATCACCGCTTTCAGGATATCAGCCCTCGTTAAAATCCCGATGACCGTGTTCTGTTCGTCCACCACGGTCAACCTGCGGATCTTCTTTTCATCCATGATGCGCACTGCTTCGGCGACGTTCGCGCCGGGTTTTATCGTAAGCGCGGGGGAGGTCATGATGTCCCCCACCAGGTCTCCCACCCGCCGTTCCGGCAACCGCTCTCCCAGCATGTATTTCAGCAAATCCTTGAACGTGTGCTCCCTGCTCACCCCGACCATGGAGAGAATATCGGCTTGTGTAATAATGCCGATCACCTTGTTCTCCTTATCCACGACCGGAAGCCCGCTGATATTTTTTTCCGTCAGGATGTTGGCCACGTTCATGATGCTCTCGTATTTTGTGATCGAGAGAACGTTCGTGGTCATGACGTCCCGAACGAGCATCTCGAGCCCGATCCTTGACCGCAAATGACCGGTGGTATTGTCGCTGTCTTCAGCACTCATAAATAAAAGCTCCTTTCGCTCATGCAGCTTGAATCATGCCCGGAACACTGCAAAATGATTTTTCCTCGTACTAATATATCATAAAGTCCTTCTTTCATACAGCACTTTTGAATACGAAAGAATCGGTGATATAATTTTTATGAGAAGCGCCACTCTATCCCGCAAAAGGGCTGAACTTTGCGATCAGCATTGAGATCAGCATTGAACGAAGGAGGAAAGAAATGGGAGAAAAAAACAGCAACCGCATCTACCGGATGATCGCGGCAGGCGTTCTCTTCGTCGTTGCCGCCTGCTCCAC
>JAJYKN010000342.1:1932-3210 GCA_021788515.1 Nitrospirota bacterium
CGTTGCCATTCAAACTGCCGAGCGCGTACCCGAATGCGCAGGAGGCCGGCGGCGCAGTGATCGGCGCGAGGGCGTTTACGGACGCAAAAGAAGCAAAGGATAATTTCGGGTTCGACGTCATCAACGCCGGCATGCTGCCGGTGGAGATCGTGATCGACAACAAAGGCCCGCACCCCCTTGAGATCAACGGCGCCCAGACGTTCCTCGAGGACAAACAGAGCAACCTCTGGCCCGTCTTGAGCAGGAACCTGGCCTATGACCGGGCAACGAAGTACGCCCGGACGAAAGAGACATTCAGCGAGGCGGCCCACTCGGGCTTTCTCGGCGCTGCGGCGGGCGCGGCCATCGGCGCGGCCATCGGGATCCTTTCCGGCCAGAACGTAGTTGAGACCACGGGCAAGGGAGCGGCCGCCGGCGCGGCAGGCGGGGCCGTCCTGGGAGGAGCGAACGCGTACAATGCCGATGATGCCCGGCACGACATCATCGACGATCTGCAGCAAAAATCGCTCCAGACAAAATCCATCGCACCCAATATTCTCGCCTACGGGTTCATCTTTTTCCCTGCTGAGGCGAAGACGGCAAAAACGCTGAGGCTGCAGGTCATCGAAAAAGACACGGGCAAATCATACGTGCTGATGTTTAACCTTGAATCCCGCGACTAGCAATCCCCCGGCTCTCGCCGGGGGATTGCGCCGTAGTCCGCCCCCTGCACGCGCGCCATGGCACTCGTGAACGCTTGGTGCAGGCGGGAGGTCGCGTTATTAGTGGGAGCCTCCGGCTCCTGCCGTAGGAAGCTCCACTGACGGCAGGGCCCCGTGGCAGGCCTTGCTTTCAGCTACTGCCTACGAATGAGTTATTCCCGGGTGTCGGTGCGTGCTGCGGTTTTTTCAGGAAGGCCGTAAGAAGGATCGCCGCGCCGGCAAGGGCCGCTGCCATGAAGAAGCTGGAGGAGAAGCTGCCGGTCTTTTCCGCCAGAACGCCGGCGATCGACGGGCCGGTGATCTGACCGAGCCCGAAGATGAAGGTGATGAAGCCGAAGGCGGCCAGTGCCTTGTCCACACCCACGTATTCGCTCACGGCCGCGACCATGATCGAGGGGATGGACCAGGCCACGATGCCGTAGAAGCCGATCGAAAGGTAGAGAAACAAGAGCGGCAGGTCTGCGGCAACGAGAAGATAGGAAAGCGTCTGGAGCGAGAACACGAGCATCAAGCCCGTCTTCCGCCCGAGCTTGTCCGAGAGCGTGCCGAAGACCGGCCCGGAAAAAAGACTTAAGAA
>JAJYKN010000003.1:0-10884 GCA_021788515.1 Nitrospirota bacterium
CTTGTCGATGCCCATGCCGAAGGCGATGGTCGCCACGATCACCGGCGCCTCGTCTTTGTTAAAGGCCTCCTGGTTTTTCTCCCGTTCTTCCGCGGACAAGCCCGCATGATAGGGGAGCGCTTTAAAGCCATGGGACGCGAGGAACTGCGCCGTTGCGGTGACCGCATCGCGGGTCGTCCGGTAGATGATCCCGGATTCGCCTTCATGGTCTTTCAAGAATTCCAAAAGCTGCTGCTCGATCTTTGACTTCTGCAGGACCTGGTAGAAGAGGTTCGGCCGGTTGAACGAGGCGCGCACGGAATGGGGCGTCCTGAGCCCGATCTTCCTGATGATGTCCTGCTGCACCTTGTGCGTGGCCGTGGCTGTAAATGCGGCAATGGGGACCCGGGGAAAAAGCGAGGGAATGACGGAAAGGCCGAGGTAATCGGGCCGGAAATCGTGGCCCCATTCGGAAATGCAGTGCGCCTCGTCAATGGCAAAGAGCGACAGGGGAATGTTTTTGAGCGTGTCGAGGAACTGCGGCATGGCGAACCGTTCCGGCGCGATATAGAGGAGCTTGACCTGATGGTCCCGGAGCCTGCGAAATATTTCCGCGATCTCCTTCTGGTCAAGGGAGCTGTTCATGAACAGGGCGGCAATGCCGTTTTCCCGCGCCGCATCCACCTGGTCCTTCATGAGCGAGATGAGCGGGCTGATGACGATTGCCGTGCCTTCCATCATGAGTGCAGGCAGCTGATAGCAGAGCGACTTGCCTCCGCCCGTGGGCATGACCGCGAACACGTCCTTTTTGTCCAGGATGTTGGTGATGATGGTTTCCTGGTTCGGCCGGAAGGATGTGAAGCCGAAGACCGCGCGGAGCGTGTCTTGTATGAGGACCGGGGAAGCAGGACGATGGGCAATCATATAAATCCTCGAAAGCAACAGCAGGCAAACGTCATTCCGGTTGACTACCGGAGGAGTCCATGATAATCTTGGACTACGCTAATGTCAATTAAAGAGTCGTCGTTTTTCGGAGGCCGGCATGCACGCGGCGAAAACCATTTTACGAGAAAAGGACCTTGCCCCTTGAAAATCATTCCCCCTGTAATGAAAATCGTTCCAACGTTCCTGGCCGCGTTTTTTCTGTTTGCCTTTGCCGGCTCATCAGCATGCGCCCAGCCGGTCGGGGATATTGTCGCCCTTGTTGAGAACCACTACAGCGGGTTGCAGGACCTGACGGCGAAGGTTCTGCAGAAAAACTTCCTCAAGGCCGTGGGAAGAACGCTGAAGTTCGAAGGCACGCTCTGGATCAAAAAGCCGGGAAAGCTCCGGATCGATTACACGAACGGCCAGGTGATCCTGGTCAACGGCAAGAGCGCCCTCTTCTATTCCCGGAAGAGCGAGCAGATGATCAAGAAGACCTTTGCGGACGTGCAGCAGATGAATATTCCCGTGGCGTTCCTGCTGGGCGCGGCCCATATCCGGGACGACTTCGACGTGCTCCAGCCCGACCCGAAAGCGCCCCGCTTGCTGGAGCTTTTGCCCAAGAAGCCGGGAGCGGCCATGAAAAAACTGGTCCTCACGGCCGATGAGAACGGCCGTATTACGGCCCTCACGATTTTCGACAGGTCGGGGAATACGACGGAGATCACGTTTTCCGGGGTGAACGAAGGGGTCGCCCTTGACGACAAGCAGTTTTCCTTTAAAGCGCCCAAGGGAACGGAAGTTATAGAAGAGTAGTTCGAGGAGCAATTAAAAATTAGGAATTACGAAGTAGACAATTAAGCAAAAAATCGTGCCTCATGTTTAGACGTCATTCCGGCCTGTCCGGAATCCTTCTTTTTTTCAGAATGATGTGCTGGAAAGCGATTCTCGATCGCCCCTATTTGTGCTGAACGCTCGTTATCACAAGCGAGAATGACGGCTTTCTGATACCACAAATATTCACTTTCAAACAACCGGAGGTTATCATGGCTGCAGAGAATTCATTTGATGTCGTTTCCAAGATCGACATGGCCGAGGTGACGAACGCGGTGACGCAGACCCTGAAGGAGATCGGCCAGCGCTTCGATTTCAAGGGCAGCAAATCGAACATCACCCAGGAAAAGGACGCGCTCGTGGTGGTGTCCGACGACGAGTACAAGCTGAAGAGCGTCATCGACATCCTGCAGAACAAGCTTGTAAAGCGCGGCGTGCCGATCAAAAACGTGTCCTACGGCAAGGTGGAGGCAGCGCTTGCGGGCACGGTCCGCCAGCGCCTGACGCTCCAGCAGGGCATCCCCACGGACAAGGCCAAGGAGATCGTGAAGGCGATCAAGGATGCCAAGCTCAAGGTGCAGGCGTCGATCCAGGCGGAGCAGGTGCGCGTTTCCGGAAAGAGCAGGGACGATCTCCAGTCGGTCATTGCGCTCTTGAAAGGCAAGGATTTCGGCATCGAACTGCAGTTCGACAATTACCGCAGCACGTAATCCGCATTCACGAAGGACGGACAGCGCGGCCGCATGGCCCGGTGCCAGGAATTCCCGGAATAGGAGGCTCTGGTCATGCCCTTCTCAGCCTTTGTTTTTTGAGTTTCCCTAGCTGTCCCGAACGCGAGCAAAACCGGCCCCATCACACCCAAAACCCATTCTAACTGATGAATTAACCTTGCATTTTTCGTTCAAACTGTTATAATTTCGACGATTATGCTTATTAGGGAGAATGCATGAGCCTCGTCGGCAGGCTGGAAGATCTCGCGCTGCCTGATATCTTCCAGATTATCAGTCTGAGCAAAAAAACGGGCACCTTGGTTGTGCGCAGCCGGAAAGGGACCGGCATGGTTGTTTTCAAGGACGGCCAGGTCATTCAGGCCGCGAGCGACAGCATCCGGGACTCCCTCGGGAATATTCTCGTTTCCCAGGGGATGCTGGCCGAGGCGTCATTGTCCCGGGCATTGTCGCTGCAGAAGCGGGAGGCCGACAAACCTCTCGGCATGATCCTGGTTGAAATGGGAGCGGTGTCCGCGCAGACGCTCGAAGGCGTGGTCCGGAAGCAGATCGAGGAGATCATCTACGACCTGCTTGCCTGGGAGGAAGGGTTCTTCAACTTCGAACTCGGCGAGATCGCGCCAAAAGATACGATCGAGATCGATACGCAGGAGTTCCTCCTGAAGTCGGGGATCAGCGCCGAATATCTGCTCATGGAAGGCACGCGGCTCCTCGATGAAAAACGGCAGGTCGAGCGAAAAGCGGGCGGAGCTCCCCGCCCCGCCCCAACGGCCCCGCAGCCGCCCAAGCAGCCGGTCACCCACCATCCCAGCTTTGAACCGGCCAAAGAAGAGTTCCGCACCAAGATCGAGAAAGAAGAGCCCCGGCGCGAACTCACCGCGCTCAAGTCCATGTTCGACGAACTCCGTTTCCCGACCGCAACGGCCGAGGTGACGCTCCTGATCCTCCGCTATGCCAGCGAGGTCGTGAACCGCGCCATTCTGTTCATGGTGAAAAAAGACGAGGTCCGCGGACTCGGCCAGTTCGGGATCGAGCTCAGAAGCAAATCCGCCGACCAGGTCGTTCGAAATATCAAGATCCCGCTGAACCAACCCTCCCTGTTCCTCACGGTGATAGATTCGAGGCGCAGCTACACGGGCGCCCTGGAGCAGAACGAGTGCAATAACTATCTTGCAACCGAACTCGGGGGCGACATGCCCGATACCGTCCTTGCAATACCGCTCATCGTGGATGGCAAGATTGCCCTGGTCGTGTACGGAGACAACCTGCCCGACCGAAAACCCATTCGCGGCGTGGAAACGCTCGAGATCTTCATGAACCAGGCGGGCATGGCCCTGGAAAAGGCGCTGCTCGAAAAGCGGATTGCCGAACTGCAGAAGGAGAAGCGATGAAGCATGTGCTTATCGTCGAAGATTCCAAAGCCATTCGTTCCATGATCCGCGTGGCGCTTGAGGAGGCGGGAGGATTTATCGTGGTAGAGGCCGGCAACGGCTTCGAAGCGCTCAAAGCGCTCCCGGCGCAGCCCCTGGACCTGATCATCACCGACATCAACATGCCCGACATCAACGGCCTGGAGCTCATCGGCTACGTGAAATCCAACCCGGCGTACAGCTCGATCCCGCTCATCATCGTGAGTACGGAAAAATCGGAAGAAGACAAGAAGCGCGGCCTCTCCCTCGGGGCTTCCGGCTATGTGGTCAAGCCGTTCAAGAAGGAAGACCTCATGAGCGCGGTCGGGAAGGCGCTGGAGGGGAAATGACGGGTATTACGGATTTCGGATTGCGGAATGGGGCAATGATGATCTCGTAAAAAGTCGGATTTAACCGCAGAGCCGCAGAGAACGCCGAGAGAACCATTCAATTTGTAAAGTCTTTTTCTCTGCGCCTCCGCGGTGGATTTTGACTTTTTACGAATGTATCAATGATGGTTCGCAATCAGCTGATTCGCACCAAATTCGCAATCCGTTTACGCCCGCGCCTACAAGCGCCTAGCGCGAGTGCAGGGTGCAATCCGAAATTGATATGTCAAAAACCGATCGTCCCATAAAAGAGTTTCTCGCTGAAGCCGAAGATATTCTGGAATCGGCGAACCAGGCGCTGCTCGCGCTCGATTCCGGCCAGGCCGCGGGCCGCATCGACCCCGATACGGTGAATTCCCTGTTTCGCGCCATCCATTCCTTCAAAGGACTGGCGGGCATGTTCGAGCTCAAGGAACCGTCGGAGCTGTCGCATAAACTCGAGTTCCTGCTCGATGAGCTCCGCCTCGGGAAGGTCGGACTCGGCCGCGAAGCTTTCGATGTCCTGGCGGACACCGTGGCCCAGCTCGGCAGGCTGGTGCAGCAAGCGGGCACGTCGCAGCCCTTTGAAGAGGTGACGGAGACCCGGGAGCGGATCGACGGCATTCTGCGGGCAAAGCCGTCCGCAGCGGGCGAGAGAACGCTTGCCGAACAGATCAGCCTGGACCGCGGCATCCTGCAGGTCCTGACCGAGTACGAGGAACACCGCCTCCGGGAATGCATCCGGGAGCAAAAAAACTTTTTCCTGCTCAAGGCCGACTTCGATCTTTCCGATTTCGAAACGGCCATCAAGGACCTGAATGCCGCGCTCAAGAAGCACGGCGAGATCATCTGCACGCTGCCCACCGCGGGCGGGGGGGCCGGCATCAGCTTTACGATCGTGGTCGGGACAACGGAAGACCGGGCGGCGCTCGCTGCGGCGATCACGGCGCCCCGCGTGTCGATCGAGAAGATCGCGTACGCGGACAGCCGGAAATCCGAAGAGCCGAAAGCCGAGGCCGGGGCGCTCCGGTCCGTAAGCAATACCGTGCGGGTGGACATTTACAAGCTTGACAATCTCATGAACATCGTCGGCGAGATGCATTTGCTCAAGAACGTCATCGGCAGGATCGGGAAAGAGCTCCGGGCCCTGCAGGGCTTCACCGGCGTCTCCGCCGATCTGCACAAGGCGCACCGCAGCCTTGAACGGAGGCTGAACGAGCTCCAGGAAGGCATCCTCGAGGTGAGGATGGTCCCCATCGGCCAGATCTTTACGCGCCTTTCCCAGATGGTTCGCAAATACGCGAAAGAAGCGGGCAAGGAGATCGAACTTGAACTCCAGGGCGAGGAAACGGAGCTCGACAAGCTGATGATCGAGGACCTTGCCGATCCGCTGATGCATCTCATCAGGAACGCGATCGATCACGGCATCGAATTCCCCGATGACCGGCGGCGGCTGGGCAAGCCGGAACAGGGGACCGTGAGGCTCACCGCCTCGCCCCGGGGCAACCGCGTGGTCATCACGATCGAGGATGACGGCGGCGGCATCGACGCCGCGAAGATCCTGGCCAAGGGCGTGGAAAAAGGGCTGCTTCCCCCCAACCATGGACTGGACCTCGAGCGCGACCGCAAGGACATTCTCGATCTGATCTTCCTTCCGGGCTTCACGACGCGCGAGACCGTGACGGAGCTTTCGGGACGCGGTGTGGGCATGGATGTGGTGAAACGGAACGTCTCGAAACTGTCCGGCATGATCGATATCCTGACGGAGCCCGGGCAGGGAACGGTCTTCACGCTCACGCTTCCCATCACCCTCGCGATCATCAAGGCGCTGATCGTCGAGGCCGGCGGCCAGCTTTTTGCCATACCGCTCGGCTCGGTGCTCGAGATCCTGCAGTCGTCGTCGGACCAGGTGGAGACCGTGGAGGGGCGCGAAGTGATGGCGGTGCGGGAAGACACCGTGCCGCTGCTCCGGGTCGCGAAAGTGTTCAACCTGGCGGTGAATCACCGGCGCGGCGCATTCTATGTCATTCTCGTCGGGCTCGCCGAACGGCGGCTCGGCATCATCGTCGAGAACCTCCGGGACCAGCAGGAGATCGTGATTAAACCCCTCGGGAAAAGACTGTCCGACATTCCGGGCATCTCCGGGGCGACCGAGCTGGGCGACCGCAAGGGCGTGGTCCTGGTGCTCGATGTGGAATCGCTCATCGAGGGGACGTTGAAAAAAACCGTCGTTTCGACGATAAAATAAGGGCGCAGGTGTGGAGCGGGGCGGGGGGGCTGTGTACGAGGAGTTTTACGGACTGAAAGAAAAACCGTTCAGCAAGACGCCGGACCCGCGGTTTCTCTATCACAGCGCAAAACACGCGGAGGCGCTCGCGCGGCTCCAGCACGCTGTCGAGGAACAGGACATCGTTCTTTTGACGGGAGAGATCGGGTCGGGGAAGACGACGCTCTCCCGGGCGTTCATCGACTCGCTGGATGCGAGCTACCGTCCCCTGCTTATCATCAACCCGCGGCTTTCGCCGTCGCAGCTCCTGCGCACCGTGGCGCTCCGTCTCGGCATGGACGATGCGGCCCGGCTTCGCCACGGGATCCTCGAGGGGATCAATGCAAGACTCTACGAGCTGTATGAGGAGGGGAAGCGGCCGGTCATCATCATCGACGAGGCCCAGCTCATCCCGGGCAAAGCGACCTTCGAGGAGCTGAGGCTGCTCACCAATTTTCAACTCGACGACCGCAACCTCCTGTCGATCGTCCTGATCGGACAGACGGAGCTGCGCGACCGGCTGCATCGGCGGCCCTATCAGGCGCTCCGTCAGCGCATCGGCATGCAATACCATCTCGGCCCGCTGGACGCCGTGGAAACGGCATTCTACGTGCAGTACCGGCTCCGGGTCGCGGGGAGAGAGGCCCCGCTCTTCGACGAGCAAGCGCTCGCGCTTTTGTACGAACACTCCGGCGGCATTCCCCGCCGCATCAATATCCTGGCCGCCAACGCCCTTGTGGAAGGGTTCGGCAGGGAAGCTGCGATGATTGATGCCGATATCATGGAGAGCGTTGTGAAGGACGAAGCGTAAGGAGCACAGAGCAGAGCGCGCTGTGTATGATTTTTCCCTATACGCTCTGCGCCATGCCGTTGTTGCACGGGAGTAAAGAACTATGGATATACTTGCAGCCCGAAAAAAAGCGGCCGAACGCGCCCAAGCCAAAAAAGCAGCGGAAGCGTCACAGCCGTTGGAGAGTTCCCTTGTTCCCGTTGACACGGCGCCCCCTGCTGTTGAAGCAGAGGCTCTCTTGTCGGGACCGGCCCCGGAACCCGCAGCGCCTGCGGTTGCGTCTCCAGGAGTGCCCCCTGCCCAGGCAGACGCGGAGAAGGCAGTGGCTCCGGCCGTGGACGATCCGAACACGCAAAAACAGACCGAAGAAATCGAACTGCTCTCGTTCAACCTGAGCGGCGAGGAGTATGCCGTGATGGTGGAGAACGTGCGGGAGGTGCTCAAAACGCGGGACCTCACGCGCGTGCCGAATGCGCCGGACTATATTCTCGGAGTAACGTCGCTCCGGGGCACCATGCTTCCCGTCATGGATCTCTGCTCGCGGCTCGGCCTTACCCAGGCGGAGCGGACCGACAAGGCGCGCATCATCGTCGTGAGCCCCGATGAGGAAGACGTGGGTTTTGTCGTGGACCGCGTGCACAGCGTCATCAGAGTGCGGCCCGACGCCATCAAACCCGCGCCGGAACATGTCGAGCACGGAGCGGAGTTTCTTCGCGGCATCGTTCGCGTGGGCGATAAATTGTATATCGTCCTGGATCTGCGCAAGGCAGTCATGAAGTAGCAGCATACGCATGTTGGGGGGGCGAAGCCGCCCCATCAAATCTCATTATGAATTTTCCAAGGTGATCACATGAAGCTGTTGCCGACCCTGAACCTGAAAACGCGGGCCGTCCTGGTCACGGCCGCTATTCTGCTGCTGGTACTGACGGTGAATACCGCCGTCAATATCTCCGTCGCCTCGAGCCGGTACCGGGAGGCGCTCATTGCGCGGACCGCGGCGCTCGCCGAAGGCGTCCGGAGGGAAATCTACAACGTGACGCGCTTAGGCCTTCCTTTGAATACCCTGGATGGCATGGGCGACCGGCTCCGCAGTCTGGCCAAAGAAGACGAGGACCTTTCCAGTGCAATGATCATGAACAATGAAGGCAAGGTGCTCTTTTCCAGCGATCGCGCGCAAGAGAACACGGTGCCGGGTGATGAGGCGAGCAAGACGGCGCTGGTTGCCGCGGCCCCGGTGGTCCAGTTTTACAAGGACAGTTCAGGCGGGCATTATGAAAAGGTCATTCCTCTCAAAGGCCCGGACGGGACAAAGCTCGGCGTGCTGAGGGTCGCGCTTCGCGAAAGAGTCGTCGACCGCCAGGTGCAGAGCCTGCTTTTGTGGTCCCTTTTGGCCGGCATCGTCTGTTTTCTGGCCGCAACGTCCCTCGTGTACTTCTTCATGGACCGGGAAATCACCCGGCCCATTGCGGAGATGTCGAAGACCGCAGGAAAGATGGCGGCCGGGGACCTGTCGCAGGAGATTATTGTCAAAGGCAAAAATGAGATCGCCAACCTCGGCGGCGCCATCAATACCATGTCCTCCAATCTGATGGAAATGCTGAGCAAGATCCGGGCGACGGGCGGCGGCCTGGGGGAAGCGATGACGATGATGAGCAGCGCTGCGGCCAAGATGACCCAGGGTTCGCGCGTGCAGCAGGAAGCCACCGAACAGACGGCAATGGTCGTGAATGAGATGGTGGCGTCGATCCGCGGCGTTGCGGACAACACCAGCGACATGTCCCGGGCGGCCACGGACGCCTCGTCGTCCGCCTCGGAAATGGCGTCGTCGGTCGAAGAGGTCGCGAAAAACTCCGGGGTGCTGGCCGCGGCCGTCGAGGACACGGCAACGTCCATTGAACAGATGATCGCCTCGATCAAGCAGGTATCGGAAAACACCGATGCCCTGTCGGCCTCGGCCGAGCAGACCTCGTCGTCGATCACCGAATTGAGCGCTTCGGTCAAGGAAGTGGAACAGCGCGCCCTGGAATCGGCCCGCCTCACGGAACAGGTTTCCCGCGAAGCGTCGGAGCGCGGCATGGCGGCCGCCAGCGAGGCGATCCGGGGCATGCAGAACATCAAGGACGCCGTTGAGGCGACCGCCGCCGTGGTAAACCGGCTCGGGAAGCGGTCGCAGGAAATCGGCCAGATCTTAAAGGTCATCGACGAGGTCACGGACCAGACGAGCCTGCTCGCCTTGAACGCGGCCATTCTCGCGGCGCAGGCCGGGGAGCACGGGAAAGGGTTTGCCGTCGTTGCCGAAGAAATCAAAGACCTCGCCGAGCGGACGGCCGCGTCGACCCAGGAGATTTCCGGCCTGATCTCGTCGGTGCAGGAGGAAACCGCCCAGAGCGTCCAGGCCATGGGCCGGGGGGTCGCCGCTGTTGAAGCGGGCGTTTCCCTGGTGAACGTGACAAACGACGTCCTCAAACAGGTGGCGGACAGCTCCGGACAGTCCGCGGAGATGGCGCGCGCCATCGAGAAGACCACGGCGGAGCAGGCCAAGGGTGTGTCGCAGATCACCGAGACGGCAGTCAGCATCGCGGAGCAGATCGAACAGATCGCCAACGCGCTGCAGGAGCAGCGCAGGGGAAGCGAGCGGATCGCCCAGGCCGCGGAGCGCATGCGCGACATTACCCGGCAGGTGAAGACCGCAACGCAGGAGCAGACCACGGGCAGCAGGCAGATCGCCAATGCCGTCGAGTCCGTCACGGTCCAGGCCGCCCAGACCGCACGTTCCACCCAGGAGCAGAGTTTGGGCGCGCAGCAGATCAGCGACGCCATTACCCGCATACAAACGATCACGCAGGACACCGTCGATGTATCGATTGAAATGGACATGGCGGTCCAGCTGCTCAAGGCGAAAGCGGACACGCTCCAATCGGAGCTGGACGGGTTTAAGTTCTAGAAAACAGAAGACAGAAGACAGAAGTCAGGAGTCAGGAGTCAGGAGTCAGAAGGCAGAAGACGGATTGCAATGGCGTCTGTCTGCTGCCTGGGGAGGCAAGCGTGGGTATGGGTGTACGGCAGAGGCTAATCATCCTGATCTTCACCGGTCTGTTCGTGACGATGGGGCTGATCGGGACCTATCGCTATTTCGAGGAGAAGCGGGACATCATCGAAACGGCGCGCATTCACGGCGAAGAATCCGGCCGGCTCCTGGCCGAACTGGCCGCTCCCTCCCTGCTGACGGAGAACTATGGCGCGCTGCGCGACCTGGCGCAGAACTTCATGCACACCCCCGATGCCCAGGAAGTGACGATCGTAGACAGCGAGGGGAGGCTGGTGGCCCATGCGGCCACCACGACCCTCTCGCCCCTGCGGATCGCCGTCAAACCGCTGCCGATCTCATTGGACGCGCGGCGGCTGGGCGAAATCCGCCTCACGGTGTTTCCTTCCGATCTGGAGAACAGGCTCAGAAGCTTCGCGATCAGCGCCTTCGTGGAAGACGTGCTTATTTTCGCGATCCTCTCCGGCCTTTTCTATTTTTTTGTGACGAGGACCGTCACCGGGCCGGTGCAGGAGATGGGGAATGCGCTGAAGGCGGTCA
>JAJYKN010000003.1:10894-15952 GCA_021788515.1 Nitrospirota bacterium
CCGGCGCGTCGCGGTAAAACGCGGCGACGAGATCGGCGAGCTCGCGAACGGGGTCAATTACCTCATCGCGCGTCTCGAACAGTTCATCGTCGAGATGGGACGGATTTCTTCGCGGATCAACAAGCTGAGCCCGTCCATTGCGGCGGACGCGCGAGAGGTCAGAAAAAACGCGGGTGTGGAGACCGACGCCATGACGAGCGTGTCTTCAGCAGTTTCCGAAATGTCGTCCTCCATCCAGTCCATCGCCGAGAGCGCGGAGAGCCTGACGGTCTCGGCTGAAGAAACTTCATCGTCCATTCTCGAGATGAACGCCGCGAACAAGGAAGTGGCCCTCCATACCGCGGAACTTACTTCTTCCGTCGAGGACGTGACGACATCGGTCACCGAAATGATCGCATCGATCCGCGAAGTGGCCGGCCACGTGGAAAACCTCACCTCCGCGGCGGAGGAGACCTCGGCGTCGGCGATCCAGATCGAGGCCACGGTGCGCGAAGTGGCGCAGGCGGCGAAGGAGTCCACGAAGCTTTCGCATCAGGTTTCGGCCGAGGCAAAAGACATCGCCGCCCGGTCCATCCAGGAGACCATGAACGCCATCAACACGATCAAGGACACGGTCGAGCGCTATTCGGGGGTGGTGACGCGGCTCGGGAAGCGTTCCGAGGAGATCGGCAAAATTCTCGGCGTCATCGTCGAGGTGACGGAGCGGACGAACCTGCTTGCGCTGAACGCATCGATTCTCGCCGCCCAGGCAGGAGAACACGGCAGGGGATTCGCCGTGGTAGCGGAGGAGATCAAGGCCCTTGCCGACCGTACCGCCGGATCGGCCCAGAATATCGGGAAACTCGTTACGGCGGTCCAGAAAGAGGCCAAGGAGGCAGTGGCCGCCATGGCCGACAGTCTCACGGCGGTGGAAGAGGGCGTGCGGCGGTCCCGCGAGGCGGCTTCGGCGCTGGACAAGATGCTGGCCAGCTCAACACGCTCCGCGGAGATGGCCGCCATGATCGACCGGGCGATGAGCGAGCAGGCCCGGGGCATTCAGCAGGTGAGCCAGGCTGTTGCGAACGTCAAGCAGATGATGGAGCAAATAGCGTCGGCGACCCAGGCGCAGACCAAAGGCACGGAGATGATCCTGACCGCGGCCGAGGATATGCGGGACATCGCACGGCGGGTGCGCATCGCCATGACCGAACAGGAACGAGGCGGCGCGCAGATCGCCGAGGCCGCCGAGAACGTGACCCATCGCGCCGGGAAGATCGCCGCCGGATCGCGGGAACAGCGGCAGGCCGTCCAGCAGGTACAGGGCTCCCTCGAACAGATCCAGGACCTCCCGCGCAGGAACATGAAAGGGGTCGAGGGGATGGCCGGAGCGCTCAAAATCCTCGGGGAGCAGGCCGAGCTCCTGAACCAGGAAATCAGCTCGATGACGGTCAGCAAGGGACGGCGGGATGTCTCGGACGGCGCCCTCCTGATGGGCGTGATCCCGCTCGATGCGCCGGCGGAGATGCATCGGCGCTTCACTCCGCTTGCGGACTATCTCTCGCGGGCGCTCGGCAGACGGGTTGAACTGTCGCTGGCCGTCGACTTTGCCCAAACGCTCTCGGATTTCGAGGAGGGGGCGACTCATCTTGCCTACCTGACGCCGACGACCTACCTTGAAGCGCACAAGAAATTCGGCGCTGTGCTCCTCGTCAAGGCGCTTCGGAACGGCGTGCCCTATACCCATTCGACGATTGTCGCGCGCGCGGGCGGCGGGATCTCGTCCGTGGAGGAGATCAAAGGCAAACGTTTTGCCTTCGGCGATAAAATGTCCACCTCCAGTTACCTGGTGCCCCGCGCCATGCTCGCCGATGCGGGGGTCGGCTTGGGCGACCTGAAAGACTACGTTTTTTTGGGGCACCACGACGCCGTGGCCGAGGCGGTCCTTGCCGGAGAGTACGATGCAGGCGGGCTCCGCGAGTCGACGGCGAAGCTGTTCGAGGGCCGCGGCCTGGCAGTGATTAAAACATCGGTCGAAATACCCGAGTTCAACATCTGCGCCTCAAAGACGCTGGACCGGCCGACGGCCGACCGGATCAAGCAGGCGCTCCGGGCGCTGGACCGGAGGGACGCTGAGCAGTCCCGCCTGCTGACGACGATCGACCCGGACTACACGGGATTCGCCGACGCAACGGACAGCGACTACGAGACGATCAGGACGATCGTGGAAAAACTAGAAGGGGCTGAGCCGTCAACAGGGAGCGCGACCCACTAAGGTGAAAAATGAGTGAACAAGGCAAGATGCTTTTCCGGGAGAAGTTCAAGCGGGCGGTCAAAGATCCGATCGAAGCCAGCATGGGGCTCAAGCTGATGCTTGCGCTCACCGGCGTCATCGCGGTCCTTATGGTCGCGGGCACCGTGTTTGTAGCGCGCATGATGACGCAGGCGCAGTACCGGGCGATCGAAACACAGGGCCGCGCGATGGGGCAGTTCCTCGGCCGGTCCGGGAGTGATGCCCTTCGGAACCGGGACATTCCCGCGCTCGACAGCCTTGTTGCGGATGCCGCGCGGTCGGAAGGCATGCTCTACACCTATGTGACGGACACATCGGGCGCTGTTGTGGACAATGTCCTTGCCGTGTTCAACGAGACGAACCCCGTGGTCAAGGCGTTCCTTGCCGAAGAAAAGTCCTCTGATGCGGCCCTCCTGGCGCGACGCGCACGGGAGAAGCTGGACCCCATCGAGGTGCGGGCCGATATCAAGATCGGGGAGAGCCGGCTCGGAGCGGTCACGATGGGCTTTGCGCGACAGGGAATACGGAGCGAGGCAAGGATCGTCGAGGTTGTTCTCCTCTTGACGAGTTTGGTGATCGTGGTTGCTATGGCTGCGATGGTCTATTTCATGACGCGGCGGCTCATCGTCGCCCCGACACAGGAGGCCGTTGCGGTTGCGTCGAACATTGCCGCAGGCAATCTGACCCAGAGCGTACGCGTGCACTCCATGGACGAGGTGGGGATGCTCGGCCGCGGCCTGAACCGCATGATCGTCGGGCTCAAGGGCATGATCGAGAACATCCGGGAAGCGGCCCAGAAGACCGACGCGGTCTGGCGGGACGTCAAAGGGATCTCGACGAAGATAACCGCGGGAAGCGGGGCGCAGGCAGAGTCCGTCGAGGAGGCTGCGTCGTCCGTCAACGAGATGCATTTTTCCCTGAAGGAGATTGCCGGCAACGTCGAGGACCTGTACCGGACCTCGGAGCAGACCTCTTCCTCGGTGGTCGAGATGGCGACCTCGATCCATGAAGTCGCAAAGACCATGACGGAGCTTTCGTCTTCCATCGAGGAGACGTCTTCCGCAATCAGCCAGATGTCCAGCGCGGTCCGCCAGATCGCGGAAAACGTGACCGTGCTGTCCACCGCGGCGGAAGACACCGCCGCGTCGGCAATGGAGATCAGCGCATCGGTGAAAGAGGTCGAAGCGAACGCCAAGGAGTCCGCGACGCTCGCCGAGGCCGTTGCGGCCGACGCCCAGCAGCTCGGCATGCGCTCCATCGAGAAGACCATCGAGGGCATGAACCGCATCGAGGCCACGGCACGGCGCACCGCGGACGTGGTAAACCGCCTGGGCGAGCGGGCCGAGAGCATCGGCGGCATCCTGACGGTGATCGAAGACATTACGGACCAGACCAGCCTCCTTGCCCTGAACGCGGCGATCCTCGCGGCGCAGGCCGGCGAACATGGGAAAGGGTTTGCCGTGGTCGCGGCCGAGATCCGGGAGCTCGCGAACCGCACGGCCTCGTCCACAAAGGAGATCGGCACGCTGATTGCGTCCGTTCAGGAAGAGACGCGCGACGCCGTGGGGGTCATGCGAGAAGAGGTCTCGCTGGTTTCCGAGGGCGTTCTGCTCGCCCGCGATGCCGGGGCCGCGCTCGAAAAGATTCTGGAGCGGGCAGACCGGTCCCGGGACATGAGCAGGAGCATCAACAACGCGGCCGCCGAGCAGACGCGCGGCATCAGACAGGTGAGCGACGCAGTCGAGAAAATCAACGCCATGACCCATCAGATCGCCCGCGCCGCCAACGAACAGCGGACCGGCAGCGAGCAGATCATGCGGGCGTCGGAGAAAATGCGGGAGCTGACGCACTTCGTCAAGAACTCCACCGACGAACAATCGAGGGGGGGCAAGGACATTACCGCTTCCGTCGAGAACATGAGCGCGAAGATCGGCATGGTCAACCGGGCCGCGGCGGAGGTGCAGGCCGGGAGCGATTTGATCGTGAAGGCCATCGACCGGATTAAGGACATCGCGAAATCCAACGCGAACCTCGGCGCGGGGCTCAACAACGCCATGGACGTGATGGTCACGCAGACGGAAACGCTGAAAAAAGAAATCGAAAAGTTCAGGACGTAAAACACCGGGCCGGGGTGCGGGGCCCGGTCACGAGGCAGGGAAATGAAGAGCATCCTCACCAAAGAAAAAAAAGCAATGATCGTCGAGGACACGGTGCAGCTCGTGACGTTCCAGGTCGGCTCCGGGGAATACGGGCTGGACATCAATGCCATCATCGAGGTCGTCCGTCCGCAGAAGATCACGCCGCTGCCCCGGATGCCGGAGTTCATCGAAGGCGTGATCAATCTCCGCGGCGCCATCATACCCGTCGTCGATCTGCGGAAGCGCTTTGGTCTTGCGTCGATCCACGACGATCCCCGCAAGATGCGCATGATCATCACGAAGGGCGCGGTCCCCGATTCCCCCGGGACCAGACCGGAGCTGCTCGGGCTCGTGGTCGACCGGGTGAAAGAGGTCCTGTATGTGCCAAAAAAAGACATCGAGCGTGCCCCTGAAGCGGCGACCGGCGAGCAGGTGGATTTCATCACCGGCATGGGGAAAGTCGGAGACCGGCTCATCATTCTTCTGGACATTGCCAGGATCCTGAGCCAGCAGGAGCGCAGGGCGCTGGCGGAGGCGGAACATGCCGGATCGTGACAGGGAAAACAGGCTTGACAGCAACGATGCCGAGGTGCGGCGCGAGGCGGTCCTCGACCTGGCCGGCGGCGGCAGCGACGCCCTGCCTCTGCTGCT
>JAJYKN010000343.1 GCA_021788515.1 Nitrospirota bacterium
GGTCTGCGGCTCTTCGCTGACCTACCTGGAGCAGGCGCAGGACGTGACCTGTTCCTACTGTGGGAAAGTCGAGCAGGGCCATATCCATTGTCCCAACGGGCACTATATCTGCGACCTCTGCCACAACCGGGACGCCATCACGATCATCGAAGACGTCGCCCGCACGACAACATCGAAAGACCCCTTTGAGATCGCCGAACTGATGATGAGCTATCCGGGTCTGCCCATGCTCGGGTGCCAGCACGCTTACATCGCCGGCGGTGCGTTCCTTGCCGCCATAAAGAACGAGGGTTCTCGGGGCGTAACGAACAACGAGCTTGCCGAGGTCTTCACACGCACCGAGAAGCAGGCCCACGGCGGTTACTGCGGCCTTTCCGGCGTGTGCGGCATCGCCCCGGCCATCGGGGCCTGCTTTTCAGTTCTCACCGGCTCGAAGTGCGGGACCAGGGAAGACCAGCGGATCACCATGGAAGCGGTGACGCGGGTAACGAGGGCCATCACCGATCTTACCGGTCCGAGCTGCTGCAAAGCCTATGTCTGGAGCAGCCTTGACGTTGCAACAGCGTATCTCAGGGAAAGCCTCGGGATCGTCCTTCCCACTCACGCTAAGATTACCTGCTCCTACACGAGCAAACATCCCCATGGATGCAGAGAGAAGGATTGCCCGTACTTTGCGGGCGATGCTGAGAACGTGAAGCAAGCTTTCGTCCCATCAGGAATTGTTCAGGTGCAAGACCGGAAACAGGGGGAGGGGACCATGGAGCAGTTGTTGAAGCGGGCACTTGAACTGGGCGCAGAACATGCGAAGATCATATCCACGGACACGGTCGTGGTGGAGGAGTGGGTCAGGTGGAAGTGCCGGTACGGATGCGCATTCTATGAAAAGGACGGATGCCATCCGCCCTTCGCGCCGGACGCGGAAAGCACGAGAACGGTCATGAAGGAATACAGCAAGGCCGTGCTCCTCAGGGGTTCAAAGGGAAAGCTGCTTACTGAAGTTGCGGTCCGGCTTGAGGGAGAAGCGTACCACTGGGGCTATTATAAGGCTTTCGCGCTGACCGCGCTTGCATCAGGCGGCGGCAGCGGGGCGACCTGACCGTCCGGTGAAAAGGAGACTCCGGGCGAGTTTCAGGATGCGACAGTAACGAAAATGAGAGTCAGGCCGCTCATGGAGGCCTGCGGCATAGACGTTTTCAAAACAGCGCGGGCGAACGGCTTCGAGATCGACACGAAAAAGGAGACGTACGGCGAATGGAATTACTTTGCGCTGGTGCTGGTGGAGTAGATGAAGATCGATTGCTATATATCGCAGGGCTGCTCCTCGCTTGAGCCGTTAAAAGCAAATATTGAACAGGCGCTCAAAGAGGGCGGCATTGCGGCCGAGACGCACTATCACCGGAGCAGCGATGAAAAAGCCGTGGAAATGAAATTAACAGGATCACCAACTGTCCTCATAAATGGCAAGGATATTGATCCGGGCGGGACGCCGGGATTCTCGTGAAGGACGTACCGCGACGGGTCAGGCAGGCTCGGAAACGTCCCCTCTGTTGCGATGCTCCTGCAAGCATTCAATGCACTCGCTAGGCATGGTAATCGCTGGTGTGGGCTCGCAAAGATGGCTTAAAAGTCTGTTTCTAACACTCTGCTAGGGATTTATCAGGAATTTGTCAATTGACGTTTCCCCGCCTGATGCGGTAACTCTTCTGCCTTCGATCTTGAGCCTTCCCTCGGCAAAAAGCTGAATGGCGCGGGAGTAGATCTTGTGCTCCTGCGCAAGGATGCGCTCTGAAAGGCTCTCCTCGGTATCGTTGTCCAGCACCGGCACCACGGCCTGGATGATGATGGGGCCGGTGTCCATGCCTTCATCCACGAAGTGGACCGTGCAGCCCGAGAACTTCACCCCATGTTCCAGTGCGGCTTTCTGGACGTGAAGGCCGGGGAAGGCCGGGAGGAGCGCCGGGTGGATGTTCAGGAGGCGGCCCGGGTAGGCCTTGATCAGCGCGGGGGAGATGATGCGCATGAACCCGGCAAGACAGACAAGCTCCACGCCGTGTTTCCGCAGTTCCTGTACGAGTGCGTTGTCATAGTCTTCCCGCCTGTTCTTGTATCCTTTCGCGCTTACATGAACGGCGGGAATGGCATGTTTTCGCGCCCGCTCCAGCGCATAGGCATCGGCCTGGTCGCTGATGACGATGGCAACCTCGGCGGAGACTTCGCCTTTTTTAATATTGTCGATGATCGCCTGGAGATTGGAGCCCCGGCCGGACACGAGCACGCCGATACGAATTTTCTTCATGGAGTTCCTTTTGTGGAGGGTCCAGGGTTCAGGAAAAGACCGGACCCCGGCTGCTGGCCCCTGAACCCTATTTTTCTTCGTACTTCACGACTTGCTTGCCCTTCACGATCTCACCGATGTGATAAGCTTTCTCGCCCAGCTTTGTTGCCTTTTTTATTACTGCTTCGGCCTGTTTTTTCGGCACGGCGAGCACCAACCCGATCCCCATGTTGAAGTCTCGGTACATTTCATTGTCGTCAACCTGGGCCTTTTTCTGGATGAGTTTAAAGATGGGATGTATGTCCCAGGTCCCCTTCCTGATCGCGGCCAGAGCGCCTTTCGGCAGCATGCGGGGCGTGTTTTCGGTGATGCCGCCGCCGGTGATGTGCGCCATGCCGCGGATGTCGAACTCCTTCAGCAACGTCATGACGGTTTTGGCGTAGATCCTCGTGGGAGTAAGCAGCACCTCGCCGAGCGTCGCGTGTCCCAGTTCGGAGAGCGTGTCCTGGACGCCGTAGCCCGCTTTTTCGAGCAGTACCTTTCGGACGAGCGAAAAACCGTTGCTGTGGAGGCCCGACGAGGCAAACCCGATAAGCTGATCGCCGGGCTTTATCCTCGAACCGTTGATGATCTTCTTTTTTTCGACCACGCCCACGGCGAAGCCGGCGAGGTCATATTCGTTCTCGCCGTAGAACGACGGCATCTCCGCGGTTTCGCCGCCGATGAGCGCGCAGCCGGACTGCTTGCAGCCCTCGGCGATGCCCTTCACGATGTCCGAATGCTCCTGCGGTTTCAGCTTGCCCGTGGCGAAATAATCGAGGAAGAAAAGGGGTTCCGCTCCCTGGACGATGATGTCGTTCACGCACATGGCCACGAGGTCGATGCCCACGGTATCGTGTTTGTTCGTGAGAAAGGCGATCTTGAGCTTGGTG